>CAIYSA010000448.1 GCA_903928655.1 uncultured Bacteroidota bacterium | reverse complement strand
GTGCCATTACCATTATTGTTTTATCATGGTTATTATACCCTAAAAGTAAAACAGAAACTTTTATAGATACAAATTGTAAAACCTTAGCCTGCCTAGAAAAACAAGAGATTTTAAATAACACCAAAACTATTTCAAGTTTTGATGACGATCAATTAATTGAATTAGTTAATATAAAAAAATTAGATAATCAATTAAATAATACAAATAAAAACGAAACTAAAAATTCAGCAGTTGACAGTTTTGTAAATAATTCTAACCTTGACGATATTATTGACGAATTATAATGAGAAAATATTTTTACATATTTATTTTATTGTGGCTTGCTTTTAATTGCGAAAGTCAAACTAATTCAAAACGCGATAAGATTGAAGAACTAAGAGTTTCATTTATTACACAAAAGGTAAATTTAACAAGTCAGGAATCGCAACAATTTTGGCCATTATATAATGAATTCAACGATAAATTAGACAATTTAAAAAAAACATACAGACTTAATTATATCAAAAATTTTAATGCAGATATTATTTCGGATAAAGAGGCAGAAGCATTACTAACAGCAGAACTTATATTAAAACAAAAGGAGCTAGATTTAAATAAAGAGTATTATGAAAAATATAAAAAAATATTACCAATCAAAAAAATTGCTTTAATTAAAATGGCAGAAAATGACTTTAAAAAAGAATTAATAAAAAATATCAAAAGCTCTTCTCCTGAATAATGCGTTTTTTTAAACATAGCATTTTTTTATATTGCGTTGTATTATCTCATACAATGCTTTTTGCATTAAAAAAAGATTCGATACTAATTATAAAACCCGCCAAGCATTATTTCAAAACCAGTATCTATTATGATTTTTACAGTACTTCGAGGCGCGCCCTTTCAGAAAAAAGTTTTGTTTCAAAAAAACTTAAAACTTACAAATTAAATCAATTCATTTTAGGGTTTAATACTCCAATTTTCACAACTAATTCTTACAATAAAGACAGTACCATAATTTCAAATTTTCATTTGTTACTAACTGGAAACTATGCCGTTGTTTCACCAATATTTTCAGGAATTGAGAATCATTATCTAAGTAAAACATCTTTAGGCCTCCGAATGATTTATAATACTGGCAAAAAAAGTATTTTTTTTACAGATATTTCTCCATTTGTTACACAGGATAAAGGATATAATTACACACAACGTTTTAGAACTGCATTTTCATTTATTTATAATTATTCCATAAACAAAAATTTTAGCTTAAGACTAGGGGTTACAAGATCTTTTACGTTTGGAAATAGATTTTTTTTACCTTATATCGGTTTTAGATTTGGAAAAATAGATGGTGTAAATTTCAATGTTCAATTTCCAAGAAGCATTAGTTTTAATTTCCCAATAGGAAAATATATAAAAACTAGTATTTATACAAAACCTCAAGGGGGAGTTTATTCGTTTGCAAACAATGACTCACTTTACTATTTAAATAATGATAAAAATATAAATTTCGGTAGGTATGAATTCTTAATGGGTTCGCGAATTGATATTAATCCTAGTAAATTATTTGGCTTTTATTTAGGTGGTGGAATCTCTACGCAAAACGGAATTAGTATGTTTTCAGAAACATATAATAGACGTAATAATGGGAAATTAGCTCATTTCTATAATGAAAGAATTTCTGGAGCTATTTTTATAAATATTGGATTAACCGTTAAGTTTGGAAAAACAAAATCAATTTATAACAATTATAATTTATATGATGCTATTGATCTAAATAATTCTTCTGAGGCTGGTGATAATAATATAAATACAGGGAATCCTGAAATCCCAAAATCTAAAAACAAAATTAAAGATGTTAAACTTAGTGATATCCAAGATTTGATTGAAACTCAAGATTTATATTAATTT
>CAIYSA010000447.1 GCA_903928655.1 uncultured Bacteroidota bacterium | reverse complement strand
TTTTTGTAAAACAATAATTTTATCCGCATTTCTAATAGTAGAAAGGCGATGAGCAATTACAATAGATGTGCGACCAATCATTAATTTATCTAAGGCTTCTTGCACTAGTCTTTCACTTTCACTATCTAAACTACTTGTGGCTTCGTCTAAAATTAAAATTGATGGGTTTTTTAAAACAGCACGAGCAATTGCAACACGCTGGCGTTGCCCACCAGATAATTGAATTCCTCTATCACCAACTAATGTTTCAAACTTATCTGGAAAGCTCATAATAAAATCAAATGCATTGGCTTGTTTTGCAGCTTCAACAACTTCAAATTCAGAGGCGTTTGGTTTTCCATACAAAATATTTTCTTTTATTGTTCCTCCAAATAATAAAACATCCTGAGGCACAATTGCCATCTGATCTCGCAGCTCTGTTAACTCATAATCTGTTGATTTGATTCCATCAATAATATATTGGCCTCCATTAGGTTCATAAAAGCGCAATGCTAAAGACGCTAAAGTAGATTTGCCGCTTCCGCTACTACCAACCAAGGCGATGGTTTCGCCAGCCTTTGCACTAAATGAAATGTTTTTTAAGACCTCAAAATCTGGCCGAGTTGGATACGTAAATTGGATGTTTTTGAATTCTAAATCTCCTTTTACTCTTTTAATATTATTGTTTGTGGCAAACGCCAAGTTTATTTCTTCATGTTTATCATCAATAATTTCAAACACTCTATCGGTTGCGCCTAATGCTCTTTGAATTGAAGCAAGCTGTTCGGGCAACCCCCCTAAAGAACCAGCAACAAATAAAGATAACATCATAAAAATTCCAAATTCTTCTGGTTCTAATACACCAGATTTCATTAGTAATAACATTTTATAGAGAATAAAAAAGATAGATCCAAAAATACACATGATAATAAAAGCAAAAAAAGCACCGCGCATTATTCCATATTTAATTCCAAATTTTCTTATTTCATTTGTTACTTTATCATATTTCCCAATTTCAATATGTTCATTCGTAAATGCTTTTACACTTGTAATGCCTGTTAAAGCTTCAGATACAATAACACTAGATTCTGAAATCTTGTCTTGTAAGGATTTTGAGTATCCTCTAATTTTTTTTCCGTATAAGATAGCAACAACAGTTATTGGTGGAATAATCACTAAAAACCATTTTGCTACGTCCCAACCTGTAAAATACACAAGTAGAATTACTCCTCCAACACCTACAATTGTTTGCCTAATAACTTCTGCTATATTTACGGTAAATGCTTCAGAAATCACGTTAATGTCTGTTGATAATCTGCTACTTAAATCAGCAACTTGATTTTTTGAGAAAAAACTCATTGGCATTTGAACTAATTTATTAAAAGTATCTGTCCTTAAACCTTTTAAAATGTTTTCAGTTACAATTGAAAAAGTATATACTCTTCCGAAAGAAACTAAACCTTGAATAACTAACAAAATAAAAAGTTCTTTGCCTGTACCAGAAACAGAATCTTTAAAAATACTATTAGACATTCCCAATTGTCCCATATAACCAAACATCTTACCCGCAACTATAGGAAAATACAATCCAACAGCAGCTGTACCGGCAACGAAAACCATTCCTAAAACAAAAACCCATTTGCTTTTGCCTAAATAACTAAATAAACGAAATGATTTTTTGAAGTTTTCTTTAGAAAGTTTTGCTTTTGGAAGTTCGTCTTTAGATTTATGTTTTACACCAGTAGCTTTTGCCATTTTTTTGCTTAAATTTGAATGCAAAGGTACTCTTTTAAGAAATTAAAACGCCAAAATGAATTAATTTAAAGTTATCTTAATAAAAAAATTTGCTAGAATATAAAATTCCATTATATTTGCACTCCATTTTTGATAATAACAACACATTTTAAATATATAACATCATGAAACGTACCTTCCAACCTTCGCAACGTAAAAGAAAAAACAAACACGGATTCCGTGAGCGTATGGCATCAGCAAACGGTCGCCGAGTTATTGCTCACCGTAGAGCAAAGGGCAGAAAAAAATTAACAGTTTCTAGCGAAAAAACTCACAAATAATAGGTTTTTAAACCTTTTTTTATCTGATATTCAAAAGCTATCTATTTTATATAGATGGCTTTTTTTATTATATTTACTTTAACGCCAGATTTTGCCAAACATTTTATTTATAGTTGACCACCGCATAAATCGCTCTCCTAGCCAGCGTTATAGGTTTGAACAGTATTTAAATTATTTTAAAAGCCAAGGTTTTAATTGGGAGTTGTCAGAGATAATAACTAAAAAAGATGACAAAATATTTTATCATCCAGGAAACTATTTTAAAAAAACAATTATAGTTTTAAAATCTTTTTTTATTCGTCTAAAAGATTTGCAACGATCCAAAAACTTTGATATTATTTTTATTCAAAGAGAAGCCTTGTTAATTGGCTCATCTTTTTTCGAAAAACAGTTTTATAAAAAAAGCAACGTGGTATTTGATTTTGATGATAGTATATGGTTATTGGATACATCGCCAGAAAACAAAAAATTTGAATTTTTAAAAAATTCAGATAAAACAAAAGTTAATATTGCAAATGCACAAGCTGTTATTGCAGGAAATACTTACTTAGCAAATTACGCCAAACAATTTAACAACAAAGTTACGATTATCCCTACTACAATTGACACTAACATTCATAAACCAATTTCAAAAAACATATCTTCAGAAACAAAAAAAATTGTAATTGGTTGGAGCGGAAGCATAAGCACCATGAAACATTTTGAAATGGCGATTCCAGTTATAAAAGAACTTCTCATAAAATATCCAAATCAATTGGAGATTCACGTCATAGGACAAGCGGCATATAAAAATAAAGAATTGGAGATAATTAGTAAGTCTTGGCATTCAGATACCGAAGTAGCAGATTTAAATTGCTTTGATATAGGAATCATGCCATTGCCTGATGATGAATGGGCTAAAGGAAAATGTGGGCTAAAGGGATTGTCTTATATGGCGTGTGGAATCGCTACAGTAATGTCACCCGTTGGAGTAAATACCGAAATTATTCAGCATAATTACAATGGCTACTTGGCAACAACACAAAAAGAATGGCTTGATGCCTTATCAACTTTAATTGAAAACAAAGAGATGCGTGAATTAATTGGAAGAAGAGGACTTGAAACTGTTGCAAATCGCTATTCTTTAGAAGCAAACAAACGCTTATATATAGATGTTTTTAATTCTCTAATTAAATACTAAATTTGACCCACTTTACTACCAATTAAATTCTAACAAAACACTTATGAAAAACACAGCACTTTCACAAAAACACATTTCTTTAGGGGCTAAAATGGTTCCGTTTGCAGGTTATAATATGCCCGTTTCGTATAGCGGATTAAACGATGAGCATGCAACAGTGCGAAATGCAGTTGGTGTTTTTGATGTTTCTCATATGGGTGAATTTATTTTAAAAGGTGAAAATGCACTTAATTTAATTCAAAAAGTAACAAGTAATGATGCTTCAGTTTTAACAGATGGCAAAGCACAATACTCTTGCTTGCCAAATGAAACGGGTGGAATTGTAGATGATTTATTAGTATATAGAATTGATGAAAAAACATATATGTTAGTTGTTAACGCATCTAACATTGATAAAGACTGGAATTGGATAAAACAACATGATACATTTGGAGTTGAAATGCACAATATTTCTGAAAAAACATCATTGTTAGCTATTCAAGGGCCTAATGCTGTATTAACCCTACAAAAACTGACTGCGGTTAACTTATCTGAAATTCCATATTATTCATTTACAAAAGGAACCTTTTGTGGGGTAGAAAATGTTGTTATTTCAAATACTGGTTATACTGGTGCAGGTGGTTTTGAAATTTATTTTGATAATGAACATGCTGAAAAAATTTGGAATGCTATTTTTGAAGCAGGAAAAGAATTCGGCATTAAACCAATTGGATTAGGTGCTCGCGATACTTTACGTTTAGAAATGGGGTTCTGTTTATATGGAAATGATATAGACGACACAACTTCGCCAATTGAAGCTGGTTTAGGCTGGATTACAAAATTTACGAAAGATTTCACAAACCGTGCAACGATCGAAAAACAAAAAACCGAAGGCGTTTCAAAAAAACTAGTTGGATTTGAAATGGTTAACAGAGGAATTCCTCGTCATGATTATCAAATTGCTGATGCTAATGGAAATATTATTGGAAAAGTTACTTCGGGAACTCAATCTCCAACACTTAATATAGCACTAGGAATGGGATATGTGAATAAAGAATTTGCAAAATCTGATTCTGAAATTTTTATTATGATTAGAGATAAAGCAATAAAAGCAAAAGTGTGTAAAATACCATTTTTGAAAAAATAACTTGTAGTTTACAAAATGAATATAGAAGTTTGTTACACGCCACAAGCGTACCCCTTGTTTCATAAAGAAAATGCAATTGTAGTAGTAATAGATGTGTTTAGAGCTACCTCGGCAATTGTTACAGCGTTTTATAACGGCGTAAATAAAATGATACCCGTGGCAACTGTTGAAGAAGCGCGTGAATATCAAAAAAATGGCTTCATGGCTGCGGCAGAAAGAGATGGGGAAATAATTGAAGGATTTGACCTTGGAAATAGTCCGTTTGGCTATATGAATAATAAAATAAAGGGAAAAATAATTGCAATTTCAACAACAAATGGTACACAAGCAATTGAAATTAGTAGAAAAGCGTCAAAAATTATTATTGGAAGTTTTTTAAATTTAGATGCCATTTGCGATTACTTAATTGCTGAACAAAAAGATGTTATTTTAGTGTGTGCTGGATGGAAAAATAAATTTAACTTAGAAGATACTTTATTTGCCGGCGCCGTTGTAGATAGATTGACAGTTGATTCAAACATTACTTACGATTGTGATTCAGCTATTGGTTCAAAACATTTATATAATTTAGCAAAAGATGACTTGTTTTCATTTTTATCAACTTCCTCTCATCGAAACCGTTTAGCAAAATTAGATTTAGAGCGTGATATTAAATATTGTTTAACATTGAACCAATGTGCTGTAATTCCTTATATGGAAGGAAAGTATTTAGTAAAAATGTAGTTTTATAAATATGGAAAACATAAAAGCAATTGGTAATCGATGCTCAATACTTATAAAAAACAACGTGTTTAGTTTAGTTATTTTGCCTACTGAAAGTAAACAAAAAACTATTTTATTATTACTGTGGTTATTAGCATGGACCATTGGTGGCGTTATTATTATGTTTAATTATTTTAGCTTAACACAGCAAAGTGCAAAACTATTTGTTATTATATGGCTTGGATTTTGGGCATATTTCGAATACAAAATATTTAGAGTTTTTATGTGGAAGCAATTTGGGAAAGAAAAATTGTGGATTAAAAATGGAACCATTTATTATCAGCACAACATAAACGGTAGAGGTAAAATAAAAGAATTTGATTTAACCTTAGTTTCTGATTTAGATTTAATTGAATTGGATGAAATAAATTTTGCAGATGTATTTGCTCAAAGTTTTTGGGTAAAAGGTGGTGAACGAATAGTGTTTACATGCCAAGATAAGTTTGTTAAATTTGGGATGCAATTATCAAATGAGGATTCAACCAAAATAATTTTAGATTTAAAAAAATACATCAATAAAAAACCCTCAAAATAATTTGAAGGGTTTTTTATAAACACTTTTTTTACCAACTATTTCTTTAAGGTCATTTCTGTGTGAAATGTAACGTTAATTATTTCTGCAATTTTTGCAACATAAAGTGAAGGAACTTTTATTTTATGATCTGCAACAATTACATCAAATTTAGAATCCATAATGATTTCACCTTTTGCAATTACAATGGTTCCATTAATAGTTCTTTGCACCTCAACACCATGCATAGATAGCTTCCCGGTCATCGTTACTTGATGTGTGCCATCAATCGTATAATCAATAACTTCATTTACCTTACCTGTAAATGTTGCAAATGGAAACTTTTCGCTTTCAACGTAATTCTCATTATAATGCTCTTGCATAAATGCCGACTTAAATTTAAATTCTGTTTGCTTAACCATAATTGCAAAAGCGCCTGTTTTTATATTGAAAAGTGGCTTAATATTCGTGTTCACGGCATCAATGTTTTCTAAAGAAGTTGCGCTAAAAAAAGCAAGCTTTGTTTTATCTCCTATATAAAGTTGGGCCTTTGCACCGATTATAAATAATGCTGCAAATAAAAAAGTTAATGTAGTTTTCATAATATTTTTTAATCTTGATATTTTTTTCCTTGTAAACTAAATACACGCGAAATATTAAATCCTAAACGTATTCCCCAATTATCCCAACTCGTATTTGTATACATGTAAAATTGATCTTCGGTTAACCCAAAAGAATTTGTTAAATGCATTTGAAACACATGGCCTCCTGTCTCTAAATCATATCCTATGCCAAAACTATCATAATATGTATCTCTGCTGTATTTATTTAAACGATAACCATATTCAACCGTAATAGCTTGGCGCTTTGCAAACTTATAACGAGTTACTGCTCCAACAACAAAACAATCGTTTTTATCAGTTATTTTTTCCACTAAATTAACATGAACCATTGCTCCTGTTAATTGAAAAGAAAACCGTGAATTAAATTTACGTCCAATCATAATTTGATTACAATAAGACAATCTATCGGTTGGGTTGCTAAATTTGTTTACGCCATTTATTTGCACATGCTGAAACGTATGGTAAATACTTGTAAATAAAGTTACGCTAATTGGCATGCCTCCTCCTTTGGTAGTTTGTTTTAATAATCGATATTTTAAAAAGCCGTCAGCGATTTTTTTACCAGAAGTCCTTCCAACACCAAACATTAATCTACTACCATGACAATATTCTAATGCTAAACGAATATTTGCGCCACCATCAATTCCCCATGAATTATATGCACCAGTATTAAAATCGCCGAAACGGTGAGAGATTCTAAAATCCAAACTCCGTTTACTTAAAACCTCAACAGTATGAAAATTAATTAACCGTGTTGCTTTAAACGATGCTGTAGTAAATTCTTTTTTTGGTTTTTCCTCCATCATTTTTAATAAATCATCTGGATTATCTTGAGAAAAAATATCGCCAAATTGTAAAAAAATAAAGAAAAAAGATATTACTATTTTTGTCATAATGGTATAAATAAAAAGTTAATTATTTGGTGATCCTTGTGCTTTCCATAATCTAATTGTTGCTATGTCACATTGAGATAACTTGACCGTTGAGCCTTTTGGCATATTGCTAACAGGCCCATCCCAAATAATAGAATTATAAAGAGTTGCAGATCCGCTTATACCGGCGTGTGTTGTTAAATCTGGCAAACTTCCGCTTACTCCATGGCAACTAACACAATTAGCATCTATTATTGGCTTAACCTTTGCGGAAAAACTAATAGCTGTTACCGTATCACACGCGCCATTTGTTAACGCCGCTTCTGGTTTTAGTTCTCCCAAATTGTCGTAATAGCAACTTGAAAAAAACACTGCGGCTAGAGTTAGCATACTTAATTTTGTGATTTTCATTCTCTTTAATTATTTTTAATTATTTAGCGCACCTTGTCCAATCCAAACATAAATGAGCTGTATTTGCTTTTCTGTTAAAGGATCATAAGGCTTTATTGGCATTATTGTTCCTGAGTTATAGGAACGAATAACACTATATAAATTGCTCGATTCGGGCGAACCGGCTTTTACATGAGTATGTTTAATTAAAT
>CAIYSA010000446.1 GCA_903928655.1 uncultured Bacteroidota bacterium | reverse complement strand
GTGCATTTAAAATGGGGTAGTTTTCTTACATAAAATTCTATTGTTAAATTATTAATAATTTTAATTTTTCTTCTAAATAAAATTCACACGCACAATTGTGTTTATTGTTTAATTCTAGTTGTTAAACAAAAACGCAACTTGTTTTAGGGTATTTATTTAATTGATTTTTTTTTAGTTTTTTGATAAAGTAAAATTTTAGGTTCATTTGTTAATTTCAAAAAATAGTTTGTTTTAGCGAAGCCAAAATTCAAATATTTGTTTTATTAATTTCATGATTAAAATCATTTAAAAAAATGATAATTAATTTTACTTAATTTTTAAAAAAAATTACGTAAATAATAAAAAAGCAAAATGTTTAATGCAATGGTGTAAAACAAAAAAAGGTTTCACATTTCTGTAAAACCTTTTTTGTTATTATTCTTTAATTACACTTTATATTTAAAATTATATTTAAGCATATTTGTGATCCCGCTGGGATTCGAACCCAGGGCCCATACATTAAAAGTGTATTGCTCTACCAGCTGAGCTACGGAATCATTATGTATTAAAGAACGTTTCTACTAATTCGGGGTGCAAATATATAAACGATTTCGGAACTAGCAAAATTATTTTTATTTATTTTTTTATTTCTATTGAAGCGCTTGTTTTTAAAGGCTTTAAAGTTTATTTTTATACTCTCAAAATTATGGATTTAATACCTAAAATAAATTTACTTAAAGGCTTTGGCGAATTGTTATTCTGGTCAACGATTGTTGAAGCAGAAAAAATTTATGGTAAGCCAGAAGAAATTCAAGTGCTAGATGATTCTATTTTAGACACATCATGCACCGTATATCATTATTGGGATTTCGGATTTTCATTATTTTTCGATAATAAAAATTTTAAAAAAATAAGTAGTGTTGAGGTTGATAATAGAGATGCTGAGCTATTTGAAATTAAAATTTTTAAATTAAACGAACAACAACTCATTGATTTAATGAAACAAAACGGTTACAATCTATCAGATTCTGAAAAACAAGAATGGGGTGAAAAGCGCATTAGCTTTGACGATGCAGGCCTAGATTGTTATTTTGAAAATGGAAAATTAGTATCCTTAAATTTTGGAGTAATTGACGAATCAACAAGTTATAAGTTTTTACCAAATTAATAAAAGTCACAAACAGAAAACAAGGACATAAGAGAACTAAACATTAACAATTAAAAACTATTAATATGCCTGGAACAGAATTATTTGGCGCCGAAGAGCGCAAAGAAATAGAAGATGTATTATCAACAGGAATTTTATTCCGTTTTAATCATGATGCTCAACGTAATAATATTTGGAAAGCAAAAGATTTTGAAGCAGAAGCTAAAAAAATAACTGGAGCAAAACATGCATTAGCTGTATCAAATGGTTCAGCGGCTATTTTAGCAGCATTAGCAGCTAGTGGTATTGGAATGGGTGACGAAGTAATTTGCCCACCATTTACTTACATTGCAACTATTGAGGCGGTTTTAATGTTAGGGGCTTTGCCTGTGTTTGCTGAAATTGATGAAACTTTATGTTTAAGTGCTGATGGAATTAAAAAAGTGCTTACTCCTAAAACAAAAGCAATTTGTTTAGTTCATATGTGTGGCGGAAACGCTCATATGGATGAAATTATGACTATTGTAAAAGATCATGATTTAATTTTGGTAGAAGATGCAGGACAAGCTTTTGCAGCGTCTTATAAAGGAACTGCAACTGGGTTATTTGGTAAAGCTGGTGCTTATTCTTTTGATTTTTTCAAAATAGCAACTGCTGGCGAAGGTGGAATTTTAGTAACCAATGATGAAGCTACATACAAATTAGCTGATTCTTATTGCGATCATGGCCACGACCATATCGGAAATAATCGTGGAATGGAAAACCATCCAATCATTGGTTTTAATTACCGTATAAGCGAGTTACATGCAGCTGTTGGAGCTGCTCAAACACGAAAGGTTCCAGCTATTAGAGAAGCAAATTTAAAAAATAAAGCATTTTTACAAAAAGAATTATCTAAAGTTGATGGTATTAGTTTTTCTAAATTAGGCGATGATTATGGTGATTCAGGAACGTTCCTTAATATTTTAATGCCTGATACAGAAACTGCTAAGCGCACCATTGATGAGTTTAACAAAGCTGGTGTTGGTGGATTTAATTACTGGTACACAAACATGTATCACTTTATTAATCAATGGGAACACATCAAAGGTTTAAAAACAGCATCTAAATTAGGCGTTCAGGTTTTAGGTGCGCCTCAAGATTATAATAATTTAGATATCCCAAAAACGCAAGCAATTGTTGGTCGTTTAATTTCATTTGGAATTCGTTGTACTTGGACAGAAGAAGAATTACAATCATTAGCATCTAAAATCTCTGAATGTGCTGTAAAAGCAATGAACCCTGTTAATGCTTAATGAATTATGCAACACAAAAATTTTAAAAATATTGATAAGGTAACTTACGGAAGAGGTTCTTTTTCTCAGTTAGCTGAAACGGTTGAACCTATTCGTCAAGAAAATAATAAGTACTTTGTTTATGTGGTCGATAATTATTTTAAAGGAAAACCGTTATCAACTAAACTTCAAAATAAGCCAGAGGATTTAATTTATTATATTGATGTTGATCCGCATGAACCAAAAACAGAACAAATAGATACACTTCGTGATGAAATACTTTCTAAAAAAGGTTTACCAAGCGGAGTAATTGGTATAGGTGGAGGAAGTATTATGGATATTGCGAAAGCGTTATCGTTAATGCTTACAAACGAGGGCTCATCAACTTTATACCAAGGATTAAATCTTATTAAAAAAGCAGGTTTATATCATTTAGGTGTTCCAACTATTTCTGGCACTGGTGCTGAGGTTTCTATGACAGCCGTTTTAACTGGACCTGAAAAAAAATTAGGTTTAAAATGTGATTGGACTGTTTTTAATCAAGTGATTTTAGATCCCGAATTAATTGCAACTGTACCAACTGATTGGTGGTTTTATACAGGAATGGATACTTACATTCATTGCATCGAATCAGAAACTGGTATCCGCAATAATGCCTTTAGTTTGGCTTACGGAGAGCAATCTCTAAAACTTTGTAGAGAAGTTTACTTAGGTGAAAACGCTGGACAAACTCCTGAAAATAATGACAAATTAATGGTTGCTTCATTAATGGGCGGTTTAAGTTTAACGTATAGTGAAGTAGGAGCATGCCACGCGATAAGCTATGGTTTATCAATGATTTTAGGAACTCGCCACTGTTATGCCAACTGTATTATTTTTCAACACTTAGGAGATATTTATTTGAAAGGACATAGCGAGTTTATGGAAATGATAAAGAAACATAATATTGTATTGCCACAAAATTTAAGTAAAGATTGGAGTGAAGAAACCATAACAGCAATGGCAACTGTTTCGTATAACTTACCATTTATGTGGAATCATGCATTTGGCGATAACTACAAAGAAATTGCTACCTTAGATTATATTAAGGATTTATTTAGAAGACTTTAAGATGATAAATACTAAAACTGAACTTTTACAGTTATTAAAATCAAATGCTCATACTATAAAAAGTTTTGGTGTTGAAAAGTTAGGATTGTTTGGTTCGTTTCGTCATGATAATGCTAATTCAAAAAGTGATGTTGATTTTTTAGTAGATTTTGTTCCAGAAAAAAAAACGTATGATAATTTATTTAATTTATACGAATTTTTACAAGAAAAAACTGGTAGAAGAGTAGAAGTATTAACAAGACAAGGTTTAAGTAAATATATTGGTCCGCATATTTTAAAAGATTTAGAAAATGTTGCACTCTAACTTAGAACTTGTAAAACATATAAATGATGAATGTGAGTTTGTTTTAAAATACACTGCTGAATTGACTTATGAAGAGTTTTATGAAAATAAAGTTTTACTTAAAGCGATTGAAAGATGTATAGAGATTATTGGAGAAGCTTGTAAGAAAATAGATAAAGAGTTTTCTTCTAATTATTCGGAAATTGAATGGCGAAAAATGGCAGCAACGCGTAATATTATTATTCATAATTACACAGGAATAGATTATGAAGTACTTTGGGAAATTATAAAAAATGACATACCTGAATTAGAATTTCAAATTAAAAATATAATAAAATGAATAAGAAAATAGTAAAAGTGGGAGATATCAATTGCGGAAGCGATGAGTTATTTTTAATTTCTGGCCCTTGTGTAATTGAGGACGAGTTAATAATGATGAAAACGGCTGAGAAACTAAGAGAAGTTTCGGAGCGTTTAAAAATAAAAGTGATTTACAAATCATCTTTTACAAAAGACAATCGCAGTAGTTTAATTTACTATCAAGGCCCAGGTTTAATTAAAGGTTGTGAGTTATTAGGTAAAATTAAAGACCAATTTGGTTTCCCTGTTTTAACTGATATTCATTCACACGACCAAGCTGCTGCGGCTGCTGAGGTTTGTGATGTGTTACAAATACCAGCATACTTATGTATGCAATCATCGTTGTTAGTTGCTGCTGCAAAAACAGGACGTGTTGTAAATATTAAACATGGTCAGTTTTTAGCACCTGATAACATGAAACATCCTGTGCAAAAATGTGTGGATAGTGGTAACGACCAAGTTATTTTAACTGAACGTGGTTATTCTTTTGGATACAATGATTTAATTGTTGATCCTCGCGCATTTTATCATATGAATAATATTGGATATCCTGTTGTATTTGATGTTACGCATTGCGTTCGTAAATACGGTATTCCAAGTTCTGATAAAAAAGGTGGAGCTCGTGAGTTTTTGCCTGTTTTAGCAAGAGCTGGTGTAGCAAGTGGAATTGATGGAATCTTTATCGAAACACATCCAAATCCAGAAACAGCATTGTGTGATGCAGCTTCTCAATTATGTGTAAATGATTTAGAAGAATTTTTAAAACCAATTATTGAACTTCATAATGTTGAGGTAAAATACAGAAGTTAAATTGTTTTAAAAATTTATTAATTCGAACGAATTGAGAACAATTAAATTATGACTATATCCATCATTGTTGCCACTTCTTTAAATAATGCCATTGGTAAAAACAATCAATTGCTTTGGCATTTACCTGCCGATTTAAAATTTTTTAAAGCAACAACGATGGGCTGTCCTGTAATTATGGGTCGAAAAACATTTCAATCAATTGGTCGCACTTTGCCTGGCAGAAAAAATGTAGTGATTACAAGAGATAAAAACTTTAATGCAGATAATCAATTTGATTTAATAGTTGTTTCGAGTATTGATGAAGCCTTGGTTAAAATGCACGCCGAAAAAGAAGTCTTTATTATTGGTGGTGGCGAAATTTATAATCAAACAATTGGCATAGCTGATTTTATTTATAGAACGGTTGTAAACACTAATATTGATGGTGATGTTTATTTTTCGGAAATTAATAATAATGAATTTAATTTAGTGTGGGAAGAAAAGCATGAAGCTGATGAAAAAAATAAATTTGATTATACATATCAAAAGTTTGAACGCGTAGGTTTAATTTAAAACAATATAAAATGAGCTCAACTAAAATAGAAAACATATTATTTATTGATATTGAAACAGTTCCTATTCATTATAATTACAATCAGTTATCTGAAACTGAAAAAGATTTATGGGATAAAAAAATGTTTTATGTGAGAGAGTCAACTCCCGAATTACAATATGCTAAAGCTGGAATTTACGCTGAGTTTGCTCAAGTTGTGTGTATTGGTTTAGGTTTTATTTCGGATGGAAAATTTAGAACAAAAGCAATTGCAGGTGATAATGAAAAAGAAGTTTTATTAGAATTCACTCAATTGTTATCTCAACATTTTAATACAACAAGTCATTTTTTGTGCGCACATAATGGTAAGGAATTTGATTTTCCGTTTTTATGCAGACGATTATTAGTTAATAGAATTCCTTTACCAAAATTATTACAAATACAAGGGTTTAAGCCTTGGGAAGTAAAACATTTGGATACCATGGAAATGTGGCGTTTTGGTGATATTAAAAACTTTACCTCGTTAAACTTATTGGCTAATATTTTTAATGTTCCTTCTCCTAAAGATGATATTGATGGAAGTCAGATTGCAAAAGTGTTTTATGAAGATAAAAATATTGAGCGTATTAAAACGTATTGTCTTAAGGATGTAATTACTTTGGCTAGAATTTATCAATGTTTAAAAGGTTTAGAACCATTAAATGATGATGATATTATTTACACATAGTATTGTCAGTTCGAGCGAAGTCGAGAACAAAATTCATCTCGACTTCGCTCGATGTGACACAAAAAAGAGAGTGTAGAATTGATTTATCTAATGAAAACAATTAAATAATTTTTAAGCTCTATGGTTAAAAAATAAAAAACAGAATGACAAACGAAAAAAGAATAGCAGTAATAGGTAGTGGTAGTTGGGCAACAGCTATTGTTAAAATATTAAGTAATAATAACAATTCAATAAATTGGTATTTTAGAAATCAAAGTGATATTGATTTTGTGAAAAAATATAAACACAATCCAAAATATTTAAGCTCTGTAAGTTTCGATTTAAATAAATTAACTATTTCTAGCCATTTAGAAGAAACGATTTCACAAGCTGATATTATTATTTTATCTGTTCCTTCGGCATTTATAAATGATACTTTAAAAAATTTACCAAAAACTATTTTCGAAAATAAATTAGTTTTTTCTGCAATTAAAGGAATTGTGCCTGAATATAATTTAATTGTTGGCGAATATTTAAACACTATTCATAATGTGCCTTTAGAGAGTATTGGTGTAATTACGGGGCCTTGCCATGCAGAAGAGGTTGCACTTGAAAAACTTTCTTATTTGACTTTAGCTTGTCGTGATATTAATAATGCTGAATTATTATGTGAAGCGATGCGTTGCCGTTATATTAAATGTTCGAGCAGTGATGATATTTATGGAACAGAAATTTCTGCCGTACTAAAAAATGTAATTGCAGTTGCGGGTGGAATTTGCCACAGTTTAGGATATGGAGATAACTTTTTATCCGTATTAGTAAGTAATGCTATTCAAGAAATTGATCGCTTTGTTGCTGCTGTGCATCCGATAGAACGTGACACAAAAGCATCAGCTTATTTAGGAGATTTAATTGTAACAGCGTATTCTCAATTTAGTAGAAACAGAATGTTTGGTGCTATGTTGGGAAAAGGGTATAGTGTTAAAAATGCGCAATTAGAAATGAATATGATTGCCGAAGGTTATTATGCTGTGAAGTGTGTATGTGAAATCAATAAAAAATATAATGTTCATATTCCTATTACAAACGCTGTAAATAATATTATTTACAATCATAAAGATGCTAAAGTAGAAATGGAATTATTAGCAGATATGCTGAGTTAGATTTTTTTGTTTGTATATTTTTTGTAACTATTTAGATTCAAATCGTTATAAAAGAAAAATACAGCAATATGAAAACACTATTCACTCTCATTCAGGTTTTAGCATTTACTTTTTTATTTGCAAAACATAAAACCGTTACTATTGATAAGGCTTATAAAACAGGACTTGCCACTATTAAAATAAGAGGAACGGGAAATTATAGAGGTGATTGCTTGAAAATTAATATAAAAAATAATGGAGATGATTCATTATTTATTTTGTTGGAAGCTGGCCGACGATTAGATTCTAAAAATCAAGGCGACCAAGATATATTAGTAACTAAAGAACAGTTATATAAATTAGAACCACATCAAAAAAAAGAGTTTTTTGTTTATGGCTTTTGTTGCCAAGCATCAAATCACGCGCCAAGAAAAGATTCACTTTTTAGTATTGGAAAAATGGCAGACCTAAACCTTATTTCATTAGCTAAGTATTGTAATACAAATAACTTTTCGATTCTTGAAACACAAAGTGCAGTTTGGTGCGTGAGTGACAAAAGACCACTCGCTTCTATTTCAGCATCAAACGAATCATTACGGTATTTTGTTTCGCTCATTACGAAGGAAGAAATGCCATGGTATCAGCTCGAATATCATGATGCATCGTCAAACACCGTATTTTCTGATCGTGTAGAACGTGTTACTGGAAACATTATGTATACGCTAAAAAAAGATGATTACTATAAAATTGAATTGCACGATGCCAAAGGAAATTTAATTCAGAATTTCACTGAAAATAAGTTAGCGACAAAAGGCACTTATGATTATTGGTTTAATATGCAAGTGTCTAATTATCCTAAAGGAAAATACTATATCCATATTTACAATGGAAATGAATTAGTCACTAAAAAAGAATTTGTTATCTAATTCAAATTTCATTTTAATCTTTTGGCTAGCTTTTGCTAATTTTCTGTTAGGAGATACATAGTATTTATTTACTTGCTTATTTATCTGAACAAACAAATATTTTGCCACTGTTGGTGTTTTCACCAACAGTTATTTATGCGGAACTGATTACTTGTTGGTGATAACACCAACAAGGGCGGAAATAAACAAATATTAAAGTAATATCGTTTCAATTTCTTTCCAGTTATGAACTCGTGTATGTTTTCCTTTTGGTTTGTCTATGTTATGCGGTTGTGTGAAAAGAATTGTTTGGCCTTGAAAAGAGTCCAAGTTTTTAAAATGGTCGTCAATCATAATGTCGCCATAAACGATGTCTTTAGTTCCGCAGAAAACAATTTGTCTCCAAGATAAAAATGGAAAGTATTTTGTTAACCAATTTATTTTTTCTGTCAAACTTAGTGGGAATTGCATTGCAGATGAAACTATAAAAACTTCATACACATCATTTAGTCTGCGCACAGCTTCAATGCTGCCTTGTATTGGTATTGCTGAATAAAAAAAGTTTTCTGAGTTTACATATTTATCGTGATACTTAAACGCTTGGTGTTCAAGTTTTCCTTTTAAATCGTTTAATGATTGCGTCAAACCTATGTCATTGTATTCATACTTTATAAACTGTCCATATACGTCGGAAATAACCCCGTCCATATCAATTAAAAGTTTTTTCTTTATTTCTGACATAACGTATTCTGAGGTGCAATTTGTTCCGGTGTTTTTTTACCGCTTGATGATAATTTCCTTATATGATTATGTTTTATTTTCAAAAATTAGTCAGCATCAATTTCTAAATCCAAATGCTCTTGCACAACTTCAATAGCGTTAGTAATCACATCACTTAAGGCAGTAATAAAAGTTCCTTCTTTAGCCAATGTAATGGCATGTTTTATCGCATCCTTTTCTTTTGAAACTACTTCATAAGTTACATCCCTGTTTTGAGATTTAATACCTTGTACTATTAAAGCAATAATTTCTTCTTCAGTACGGCCACGTAAATGTTTTTCTTGACGAATAACAATATGATTAAACATACGAGCTGCAATAGAGGCGCATTCTATAATATCGCTATCACGTCTATCGCCAACACCTGCTATAATTCCAATTTTGTGGTCGGAGTTTACGCTTTGTAAAAAATCTTCAATGCCTAAATAACCAGAAGGGTTGTGAGCAAAGTCGATCATCACTTTAAAGTTTTTAAAGTTAAAAATGTTCATTCTACCTGGTGTTTGTGCTGCACTTGGTATAAATGTTTCTAATGGTGCTTTAATATCTTCAGTTTTAAAACCCCATAAATAACTTGCTAAAGTTGCCGCTAAAACATTGGCTATCATGAATTTTGCTTTGCCACCAAGAGTTAATGGGATGTGTGTTACTTTTTCAACACGCATTTTCCAATCGCCTTTTTTAATAGTGACATATCCGTTTTCGTAAATAGCAGCAATGCCACCTTTGCGGCAATGGTTTACAACAACATCGCAATGTTCGTTCATACTAAAGTAGGCAATTTTACAATCTAAATCTTTTGCAATATCTACACAATGTTTGTCTTCAGCATTTAAAACAGCCCAACCATCTTTTTTAACTGATTTTACTACCACGCTTTTTACACGAGCCAAATCATTTAAATCATGTATGTCGCTAATTCCTAAATGATCTTCTTGTATGTTTGTAATAATACCAATATCACATTTACTAAAACCTAAACCCGAACGTAAAATTCCACCACGAGCCGTTTCTAAAACAGCAAACTCAACTGTTGGATCTTTTAAAATAAATTCAGCACTCAAAGGACCAGTTGTATCGCCTTTTTCGAGCATATGGTTTTGTACATAAATACCATCACTGGTTGTGAAACCAACTTTGAACCCATTATTTTTTACAATGTGAGCAAGTAGGCGAGTAGTTGTTGTTTTTCCGTTAGTACCAGTAATGGCAATAATTGGAATACGAGATGGTTTTCCTAAAGGATATAACATATCAATAACTGGCGCAGCCACATTACGTGCTAAGCCTTCGCTAGGAGCTAAATGCATGCGAAAGCCCGGAGCTGCATTTACTTCTAATACAACACCACCGGTTTCTTTTAAGGGTTGTGTTAAATTTTTTGCCATGATATCAATACCGCAAACATCTAAACCAATCACGCGAGAAATACGTTCAGCTAAAAATACATTTTCTGGATGAATCATGTCTGTAATGTCAATCGATGTTCCACCAGTACTTAAGTTGGCTGTTGATTTTAAATAAACCACTTCACTTTTTTGTGGAACGGTTTCTAAGTTATAACCTTTCTTATCTAATAAATCAGTTGTATCTCTGTCAACAGTAATTTCGGTTAACACATTTTCGTGTCCGTAACCGCGGCGTGGGTCTTTATTTGTTTCGTCAATTAATTGTTGAATGTTTTGTTTACCATCACCTACAACATTAGCAGGTACGCGTTGTGCAGCGGCAACCATTTTATTATCAATCACTAAAATTCTAAAATCATGACCAGTAATAAATTTTTCTACAATTACACGTCTGCTATATTTTTTCGCAAAACCTAAACCTTCAACAGCATCTTCCCAATTAATTACATTTATAGAGGCTCCTTTTCCGTGGTTTCCATCCAATGGTTTTAAAACAATTGGGTAACCAATGCGGTCAATACATGTTTTTAAATCTTCTTCATCCACACAAATATCTCCCTTTGCAACGGGAATAGATGCGTCAAATAACATGCGTTTTGTTTCTTCTTTATTACAAGCAATATCTACAGCAAGGTTACTAGTTTTGCAAGTAATGGTTGCTTGAAATCGCATTTGATTAATTCCATATCCTAATTGTACTAGGGAGTTTGTTCCCATTCTAATCCAAGGAATATCGCGTGCAACAGCTTCATCAACTATACTTCCAGTGCTTGGCCCCAAACGAACAGCCTCACGTATTTCTCGCATTTTTTTTAAGTCGGCTGCCAAATCATAATCAGTCCCATTAGTTAATGCTTCTGCAATTTTTACAGCGCTTTCTGCTGCAAAAAAACCAACTTTTTCTTCCGTGTAACTAAACACAACATTATATACACCCGGTGTTTTTGTTTCGCGTGTTCTACCAAAACCAGTTTCCATACCAGCTAATGTTTGTGTTTCTAAAGCAATATGCTCAATCACATGTCCCATCCAAGTACCACGTTCTATACGCGAAAAAAATCCTCCTCGTTCTTCTTCCGAACAACGGTGTTCAATCATTGTAGGAAACATTGCTTCCAAACGTTGTCTAAATCCTGGAATTTTATTAGTAGGAAGTTGTTCCATTTCTTCCAAATCTAACCGCATTTGAATTAATTTTTTACGGTTAACGCTCCAAATATTTGGGCCACGAAGTGCTTGTACGCTTAGGATTTTCATAGGTCGGGATGGTTTGATTAAATATTATTGAAATGTAGTAAATTATAAGTTAAGTTCAAATTAAATTCAGGTTATTTTCTGTTTATTCTTTTGGTTTTTTTACCTGAAGGTTTTTCTTTGGGCGTTCCCCTGCGGGTCAGGCTTTTCGTTGCAATTTTTTGAGCTTTGGCAAGCTCGGTTACCAAAAGGATTTCCAATGCAATCCTTAACGCAAATAAAAAAGCCTTTAAAATCTAAATAAATCAAAATATTTTATATTTTTGAATACTATGGAATTAAAAAATGAAATTGTAGAAAGAGTTAATAAGCTCGAAGAAAAATATAGCACCATGGGGCAAAGCCTCGAAGGTTATTTAGATGGTTTATTACTTTCTAACTACCTAACATATTGGGATTATATCCAA
This sequence comes from uncultured Bacteroidota bacterium, assembly GCA_903928655.1. GTDB lineage: Bacteria > Bacteroidota > Bacteroidia > B-17B0 > Aurantibacillaceae > UBA4416. The sequence goes on along the minus strand of CAIYSA010000446.1, from coordinate 5,571 downwards.
CTAGATACTTTATTGACATTGCAAAATCCAAAAACAGATTTTCCTGACGAGGAAATTTTTATTATGTATCATCAAATAACGGAATTGTATTTTAAACTGTCGTTGCATGAGATGAATCAAATTGGCAATAATGGAAAAATTATTGGCGATAACGGACAAGATAAGGGTTGGAAAGAAGCATTAGATGCAGATTTTTTTGCAACCCGTGTTAATCGTATTAACCGTTATTTTGAATCATTAACCAAATCATTTGAGATTATGGTTGATGGGATGGAGAAAGAACAGTTTTTGCGTTACCGAATGGCATTGCTTCCGGCAAGCGGATTTCAAAGTGCTCAATATCGGAAAATAGAAATTTGTGCAACTGATTTTTTTAATTTAGTTGATAAAGATGTCCGTCCAACCATTGATGCCATTACAACGCCAATTGAAGAAATGTTTCAAAATATTTATTGGAACAAAGGAGCAACTGAATTAGCAACTGGCAAAAAAACGTTAACTCTAATGCAATTCGAAAAAAAATACAGCAAAGAATTTATAAATCTTGCAAATGAATTTAAAACTAAAAATATTTGGGCAAAATATAAATCATTATCAAAAGCTGATCAGGAAAATCCTAAACTAATAAATGCGTTAAAAGAGTTTGATGTAAATGTAAATGTGAATTGGCCATTAATGCATTACAAAAGTGCAGTGCGTTATTTACAACAAAACACAGAAGATATTGCTGCAACTGGCGGAACAAATTGGCAAAAATATTTGCCTCCACGTTTCCAAAAACGTATTTTTTATCCAGAAATTTGGTCGCAAGAAGAACATGATGATTGGGGAAAAAAATGGGTGGAAACAAATGTTTTTAAAAATTGGAAATAGTTTTTTTATCGTTCTATAAACTGTTTTTTTGAAATCATATGTTAATCAGTTTAATTAATTTTGTAAAAAATGATTCTATCTATTTCTCCTTCCTTATTAAATGGAACCCTTCAAGCGCCAGCTTCTAAAAGTTACATGCAAAGAGCATGCGCAGCGGCATTAATTTCGGGAGGAAAAACTATAATAGAAAATTTCGGAATTAGCAACGACGATAATGCTGCTTTAGATATTATTGAAAAATTAGGCGCTAACATTAAAATTGTTGATGGGAATTTAGTTATTGAATCTAATGGAGTTTTCCCCAATGTTGATGAAATAAATTGTGGCGAATCAGGCCTTAGTTTTCGTATGTTTACATCAATAGTAGCCTTATCAAAATTGCCTGTTATTATTAATGGAAGCGGAAGTTTGTTAGAAAGACCAATGAGTTTTTTTGATGAAGTTTTTCCTAAATTAAATATTGAAGTAAAAACTAATAAAGGAAAATTACCTATTTTAATCAAAGGACCAATTGTACCTAAAACTATTTGGGTTGACGGTTCATTAAGTTCGCAATTTTTGACTGGATTATTATTTGCTTTTTCTGCATGCAAGGCATGTGATGTCTCAATTAATGTATCTAATTTAACGAGTAAGCCTTATATTGATTTGACGATTGATATTTTAAATGAATTTGGAATGAAAGTTCCTCAAAATAATAATTATGAATCTTTTTATTTTGATTCAAGTATTTTACCTAACTCCCATTTAATAAAACATTACAAAGTAGAAGGAGATTGGAGCGGATCATCCTTTTTATTAGTTGCAGGTGCAATCTCAGGAACAGCTAAAGTTAATGGATTAAATATTTTATCTAAACAAGCAGATACAGCAATTTTAAAAGCATTAACTGATTGTGGATGTGAATTAGATATTCAACCAAATGAAATTACTGTTAGTAATTCAGGAATGTTAAAGCCTTTTAATTTTGATGCGACTGAATGCCCTGATCTTTTTCCTCCATTGGTAGCACTTGCGGCTTATTGTGAAGGTAAATCTATTATAAAAGGTGTTTCTAGATTAACTCATAAGGAAAGTAATAGAGCATTATCATTGCAGGAAGAGTTTGGTAAATTGGGAGTAATAATTAAGTTAAATAATGATGAAATGATTATTTATGGGGGCGGAAAAATTAAAGGAACTATTTTAAATTCACATCACGACCATCGAATTGCGATGGCATGTGCTGTTGTTGCCTTAAAATGTGAAAACGAAATCCAAATTATTAACGCAGAAGTAATCGATAAATCTTACCCAAATTTTTATGAGCATTTAAAATCATTAAATGCAAAAATTTTAATCGTAAATTGAGGTCTTTGTTTAACTTTTGAAGAGTATATCTATTAGATTAAATTAAAGTTCAGAAAACCAGTTTATGATTGAAGACTCTCAAAATAAAATACCTACTGGTTTAGCTCAACAGACTAAAAAAGCAAGTGTATTTAGAAAAAATTATATTTGGATTTATAGTTTATCAATTTTTATTGTAATAAGTTTTATTTTTTTAGGTTCACTTTATTTTCCTTTAATTCATTTTGGTAATAATGTAGTTGACCTTTCTAATTTATTTGATAAATCTGTTTTTATCTATATTTTAATAGGGTTCTTGGCTCAGATGATTGATGGTACTTTAGGCATGGCTTATGGTGTTGTATCAAATACGTTTTTATTATCTTTTGGTATTTATCCTTTAACTGCGAGTGCAAGTGTTCATATATCCGAAATTTTCACAAGTGGCTTTTCAGGTTTATCGCACTTTAAATTTGGAAATTTTAATGCCAAATTATTTAAAAGCCTATTAATTCCAGGTATTATTGGTGCTATTTTTGGGGCTTATATTTTGTCTTCTTTTCAAAATTATAATTATTTTATTAAACCTATAATTTCTATTTACACATTACTTTTTGGTTTTATTATTTTAGTTAAAGCAATGAAAAAAGTAAATATTCGCCAAAAAATAAAACGTTTATTTCCTCTAGCTTTTATGGGTGGTTTTTTAGATTCTATAGGTGGTGGTGGTTGGGGACCAATAATTTCATCAACTTTAATTGCTAGTGGTAAAAATCCAAGACATACAATTGGTTCAGTAAATCTTGCCGAATTTTTTGTAACACTTGCTAGTTCTTTAACTTTTATAACTCTTATTGGAGTAACTAATTTGCAAATTATTTTCGGACTTATTTTCGGAGGAATTATTGCGTCTCCCATTTCTGCTTATTTAGTAAATAAAATTCCAATAAAAATATTGATGATTTTATTAGGTATACTCATAATAATAATAAGTTTAAGTGGATTGTTTTTTAATTAAGACTTCAAAAAAATCATTAACTCAACAAGGTAAATTGCATTTAATTTTGGTTACCTTTATGAAAATTATTTTATGCGAATTAATTTAAAAAGGCTTGATTCTGATTTCAATTTTGAAGCAAGCAATGAAGATGGTAATACCATAACTATAGATGCTTCGCCAAATATTGGCGGACACAATAAAGGAATGCGTCCTATGCAATTGCTTTTGGCTGCTATAGGCGGATGTGCTGCAATTGACATTATTTTAATACTCAAAAAACAAAAACAAAACATTAATTTTTTTGATATTGAGGTTGACGGAGAAAAAGAAAACACGTCGAAGGAAGGTATTTCATTATTTAAAACAATTGAAGTTCATTTTATTTTGAATGGTAATATTGATTTAAAAAAAGCTGAACGAGCAGTAAAACTTTCGATGGAAAAATATTGCTCAGTTACTAAAATATTAGAACCAACTGCAATTATAACTTATAAAGTATCGGTTAATTCGTAATAATTTTTTCAATACTTTTACCAAATAAAACGAATACTATTCGAAATAAATTCATAATTTAATATTATTTAATACGAATATAGATAATTGTAAAATATTTTATTTTAAATACAATGAGTAAGCCATTAGATTATTTAGACGAATTAGAAGCAGAAGCAATTTATATTCTTCGTGAAGTAGCTGGACAGTTTGATAAACCAGCACTTTTGTTTAGCGGTGGAAAAGATAGTATTTGCCTTGTCCATTTAGCATTAAAAGCATTCCGTCCAGGTAAATTTCCTTTTCCGTTAGTACATATTGATACTGGTCATAATTTTCAAGAAACAATAATATATCGAGATAATTTAGTAAAAAAAATTGAAGAAAAATTAATTGTGCGCTATGTAGCTGACACAATAAAAATAAAACAATTACAAGATGCTAAAGGTAAATTTCCTAGCAGAAATGCCTTACAAATATATACCTTGTTAGATGTGATTGAAGAATTTGAATTTGATGCTTGCATAGGAGGTGCAAGAAGAGATGAGGAAAAAGCAAGAGCTAAAGAAAGAATTTTTTCTGTACGTGATGAGTTCGGACAATGGGATCCTAAAATTCAAAGGCCCGAATTATGGAATATATATAATGGTAAAATTAATAAAGGCGAAAATGTTAGAGTATTTCCAATTAGTAACTGGACCGAGTTAGATGTTTGGAATTATATTAAACGAGAAAAAATTGAATTACCTTCAATTTACTTTTCTCATGAAAGAGAATGTATCTTAACAGCGCAAGGACAGTTAATGAATACTAATGAATTTGTAATTCGCGATGAAAGTGATAATATTTTAACTAAAAAAGTACGTTACCGAACCGTTGGTGATATGACTTGTACTGCCGCTATAGAAAGTGAAGCCTATACCTTAGATGATATTATTATAGAATTAAAAGACACGAAAATTAGCGAACGTGGAGCTACTAGAATGGATGATAGAGTGAGCGATGCAGCAATGGAAGATCGTAAAAAAGGAGGGTATTTTTAAAAAATTATAAATGTTGAATTGAATCAACTGTAATTCAAAATTTAAAACTTAACATTGAAAATTACATTATGGATTTATTAAGATTTTTTACTGCAGGAAATGTTGATGATGGAAAAAGTACACTTATGGGGCGCTTATTGTACGACAGCAATTCTATCTCAACTGATATTATTGAAACATTAACGCGCCAAAGTATAATAGCGGGTACTAACACTAACATTAATTTAGCTTTGCTAACTGATGGATTAAGAGCTGAACGCGAACAAGGAATTACAATTGATGTTGCTTATAAATATTTTAGCACAGATAAACGCAAATTTATAATTGCTGATACTCCAGGTCATATTCAATACACGCGAAACATGTTTACAGGAGCATCAAATGCTAATATTGCAATTATTTTAATAGATGCCAGAAACGGAATAACCGATCAAACAAAAAGGCATACAATTATTTCTTCAATTTTAGAAATACCTCATTTGTTGATATGCATTAATAAAATGGATTTGGTAAATTATTCCGAAGAAAAATATAATCAAATAGAAAAAGATTATTTAGACTTTGCCAAACAATTAAATTTTCCTGATATTACTTTTATTCCAACTAGTGCATTAGTTGGTGATAATGTTGTTATCAAATCTGATAAGATGAGTTGGTTTAAAGGTAAACCATTATTGGAGTTTTTAGAAACAATTCAAATTAGTGAAACTAATAAATCAAATTTATCTCGTTTTCAGGTCCAATACATTATTAGGCCACAAACATTAGGCTTTCATGATTACAGAGGTTTTGCGGGTAGAATTGTTAGTGGTACTTATAAAAAAGGACAACAGG
>CAIYSA010000445.1 GCA_903928655.1 uncultured Bacteroidota bacterium | reverse complement strand
GTACAATTATTTAGGGCTTAATTTTACTTAAAGTGAACTAAAAAAACACCCCGAAACTTACTGTTATATTAGTAAGCATCGGGGTGTGTGCGTGATTTATATATACGGCCTTACAAATCAGCTGTTTTAAGCTTCTTAGGAATTTTCACTTCAATCACAGTTTTTTTACCATTTCTAGTAATATTAAATTTGAATACTGTTCCTTCAGTAGCCCCTTTGATGATTGGCTTAATGCCATCCACATCTTTTACTTTTTTATCATTCACTTCGGTGATAATGTCATTTTCCTTTAGTCCCGCTTTTGCAGCTGGTGAATTTTCACTCACTGATGAAATTTTCACGCCTTCATTCTCTTCTACATCTTCTACACTAATGCCTAATTTTGGTTTTTCACTGTTGCCAAAAATATTATTTAACTCTGGCATTTGCGGGAGTTCAAATCCAAATCTTTGCATTCCATTATTACCTCTGCCTCTAGGTACGTTGGGGACAAAGTTAGGTTCAATAGTCATACCTCCATTTGGTGTGCTAAAACTAAATGCTTGAGGTACATTTTTATTTTTTGCTAATTCAACCGTCAATTTTGTTTTAGCGCCATTTTTTATAATACTAATTTGTACTTTATCTGATGGCTTGAATTTACCAATAGCCTCATACAAATCTTTTGGTCCTGTAATTTTTTCGTCATTAACATTAGTAATAATATCATCTTTCTTAAGGCCTGCTTTTTCTGCTGGACTTCCTTCGCTAACTTCATTAATTTTAGCGCCTAATTCATTGTCTTCTGATATCACACCCAAAAATGCTGGATTGCTTTGAACAGGCGTCGCAAAAGTTAAACCATTCATATCTAACTCGCCATTCATATCCAATGGCTTACCTTCTACCAATATATTTCCTTTACTATTTTTACCAGGTGTTCCCATTCTTTTTAAAATCACGCCATTTTTGCCTTGGCCATTGATTCTAGGATCATCTTCTGCTACTTCCTCTCCATTGATGGTAATTTTATCTCCATCAATTAACACATTAATTTCTTCTTTATCATCAGCGTTATTTTCTTTTTTAATCCCTGTGTTATTTTTTAAGCCTTTTCCTTCTTTGGTTAGCACTTTAACTGTGACTTCCTTTAGCGCTTTATCATCCTTGTTGTCGGAAGACTTATTTTTCTTTTTGGTCGTAATAACGATAACACCATTTGCCCCTTTTGTTCCATATTGTTTTGTGGCAGATGCGCCTTTTAAAACATCAATTTTTTCAATATCGTTAGGGGAAATCTGATTAATGTTTTTTAATTCTTTACCATCCACGATATACAAGGGTGTTTGTCCATTTACGACAATGCTGGTGTCTTTCGGAATATTTTTTACAACAACAACAGTTGGCTTTCTAAGATCTAATTTTAAGTTTTGATTTTCACTTGTTTGCGCAAAACTTATTTGTGCAATTACACACGCCATTAAAAAACTGGTTACTTGCTTGATCATATTTTTATATTTAAATAAAGATGTATTTATCCAACAAATGTAGGGAATTTAATTAACTACGAAACAATTCGCAAATGTTAAATTTTAGTCAATTTGAAGATTTTAGTGCGCTGCCCCAAAAAATAAAGCGGTATCAAATATTGATAAGGCTTTGATTATTAGCTAGATAGTTCATTTAAAGCATGGCTTTTATTACTTCAATCACTTTGTCAAGCTGTGTGTTATCCTGTCCGCCTGCGCTCGCAATGGTTTTTTGACCACCGCCACCACCTTTAATTAATGGGGCAATTTTTTCCTTGATAATTTGAGGTGCCTGCCAGTTTTTTTGGTTGACAAGGGGTTCACTAATTGCTAAAACTACATTTGCCTTTTCGTCCACTTTACTGGTCAATACAACTACGGAGTTAGCGTGTAGGGCGCCAAGTTGTTGTGCTAATTTTTTCAAATGATCTGCACTGCCTAATTGTAATTGCACCCCTAAAAATTGTATCCCATTCACTGCAATAAATGCAGTACTATATTTTTCAAATAATTCATTGACTAATAAAGCTTCCTGACTTTCCAATTTTTTAGATAATTCTTTTTGACTCGCTTGTAAGAAAACGATGGTATCATTTAAAACATCCGTACTTGTATTTTCATTCCAGTCAGGTGCTTTAAATTGGATATTTATTTTTGTAGCAATACTTTCACATGCTTCAGACAGTTGCACAATTTGTTTGTGTAATTTTTCTTTTACTTCTGTTAAAAATAGTTCCGCAGCTTCACCAACAACGCCTTCAATCCTTCTTACGCCTGCTGCAACAGAAGCTTCCGCCTTTAAAATAAAGTGACCAATTTCCCCTGTGTGACCTACATGTGTTCCACCGCATAACTCAATAGAATAGGTAGGATCCATGACAACTACCCGGACTTTATCTCCGTATTTTTCTCCAAATAAAGCCATTGCACCTAATTGAATGGCATCGGCTTTGTCCATTTCATTAATTACCACTGGAATATTTGCTTTTATTTTTTCATTCACTAAAACAGAGACTGCATTTATTTCTTCTGGGGTCATTTTAGCAAAATGAGAAAAGTCAAAACGTAGTTGTTCTGCATTGACCAAACTACCTTTTTGCGCAACATGCTTTCCTAATACATTTCTTAAGGCTGCATGTAGTAAATGTGTTGCCGAGTGATGAAGTGTCGTATTTTTTCTTTGCGTAATAGCCACTTGTGCTTTTACTTTTTCGCCAATTACATTTGGAATCGTATCTGTAAAATGAATAAAAAGATTATTCTCTTTTTTTGTATCCGTAACCTGCAATAGGGTACCATCTTCAAAGGTTAAAGTTCCGCAATCGCCTACCTGTCCACCGCTTTCGGCATAAAAAGGCGTCTCACTTAATACCCATTGATACGCTTCCTTTCCTTTTGCTTTTACGTGTCGGTATTTAATGATGGTACTATTTATTTCCATTTGTGTATAGCCAACAAACTTAGTCTCAATATCTTCCGTTACTTGTATCCAATCACCAGTGTCGATGGCGGTAGCTGCACGGCTTCTATTTTTTTGTTGCAACATTTCTTTCTCAAATCCGGCTTCATCTATCAGTAAATCATTTTCACTTGCAATTAACCTGGTTAAATCTACTGGAAAGCCAAAAGTGTCAAATAATTCAAACACTAATTTTCCTTCAATGGTCGCTCCTTTTGATTGCGTTTTTACAATATCATCAATTCGTTTTAATCCTTTTTCCAATGTCCTTAAAAATCCTTCCTCTTCTTCTTTCACCACTTTGGTTACAAAATCTAATTG
>CAIYSA010000444.1 GCA_903928655.1 uncultured Bacteroidota bacterium | reverse complement strand
GGGTTGGATGTGGTCTTGGCCCTACGACCGACATATTGCCTATAAGTACATTCCAAAACTGTGGTAACTCATCAAAATTGGTACTCCTTAATATTTTCCCAATCCTGGTTACTCTTGGATCGCCTTTAAAAGCTTGTTGGTATTCACCATCATCATTTATATCCGTTGATTCCCTATACATTGTTCTAAACTTATAGCAAATAATTTTTTCATTGTTTAATCCCCATCTTTCCTGTTTAAAAATAGCAGGGCCTTTAGATGTTAACTTAATCAAAATTATAATGAGTGGCATCAACCATATACCAAAGAAGATAAAAAATACGGATGCTATAAAAATATCAAAAGAGCGCTTTATGAGTTTATTTTCTAAACTATCCAAGGGCAAATTACCTACATTGATCACTGGCATTTGTCCAATATTATTTATGTAGATGGTTGAGTTGTTGTATTGCCTTAAATCAGGTAAAATACTTACTTTAATTTTATAGTAATCACATACATCTATACATTTTTGTATTTCAGCTTGTCGACTCGCAGGCAATGCAATGACTACTTCATCTACAGATTGACTTTTAACGACTGCTTCTATATTGTCTAAATTACCGTAATATTTATAGCCTTCAATCTTACTTTCCTGTATATCTAAAAATCCCACACATTTATATCCGTAATAATAAAACTGATTAATGGTTTTCAAAAAATTAAGCGCAGATGGGGTTGAACCCACTAACAATACATTATCAAACAATTGCCCTTCCTGTAAATAGGCATGTATACGTTTTCTGAAAAAATACTTTACAGCTAAGGTACCTACTCCTAAAAATATTAGAAATAACTTGATGAATCGAACGCTGAAAATTACTTGATTTAATCTTAAAAAAAAGATGCCGGCACCGAGTATCACGGTTAATAAAACCATATGATAGCCTACCAATACAATTTCCTCTGAAAACTTTTTAGATCGACGATCGGAATATAAATTGGAATACCTGGATACCCATAACCAACCCAAAAATGACATGCCTAAAAAAAGAATGTCAACCTTGTAATGCTCATTTAATTTCGTAAAAAATAAGGATAGCTGATAGCAAATTGCAATAAGTGCAAAGTCAATTAAATACCTACCGATTTGCTGAATGAGCACTTTTCTTTTCATACGAAACTAACTATGTTCAATTTATAAACTCGGGGGAGAAATTTCTCAAATATAGCCCAAAATGTATTTAAAAATAGCTTACAACTAATTAGTTATAGGCATTTTATGAAAAATTAACCTATTTGATGATTTTGCTTGATTTTTAGGGGTTTATACTAATTTTTAGCCGCAATTTACCCAATCCCTACGCCACCACCTTGTCTGTAATCACAACATCGCTTAAAGCCAGGGATTTCTCAACTTATATGAGTTATATATAAACATATTCAATTGTACCCCAAAAGCCGCTGGTAAATACTTAATAATCAAATGTCTCAGACTTGTACATTACAAATTGATATTAGTAAATCAAACAAAATTAAAAAGCTGGCTAAATTATCTCTAAATTTGATTAATGAACACCATTCAAGT
>CAIYSA010000443.1 GCA_903928655.1 uncultured Bacteroidota bacterium | reverse complement strand
TTTTGAAGTGTCTGTTTTAATTGCATTTTGATTGTTACTTAATATTCTTAAGCCATAGCCGTCATCATTATTTGAATTAAAACTACTATAAGTATTAATATCATTTTTTGTATAAACACTTTCGATATCAATATTATGATTTTTGTCAAAAATATAATTACCTCCAAATGTTAACATTTTTTTTTGTTTAGGCGTAACGAGTGGGATAACAGGTTCATAATTACCTTGAGGCACTCCTAATATTGGAACAACCCATTTATATACTTTTCCGTTTGCTGTTGTTAGCACTTGAACATAATTTCCAACCTGCTCTCCAACATAACTAAATTTCACTCTGTACTTTGCGCTATCAGCATTTTCTGACCGAACGTAAATATTATTATAAGTTACGCTAACTATGGTATCTTTTTTCCAATAAAAAATATCGCTGGTATTAAATGGTGCTAACTCTGCTCCGCTCGATACCGATTTACTTAGCGTATCACCAACATTAAACAATACTAACTTTTGTTGCTCAGTAAGTGATTGTTGCAATGTTTTGTTTTTATTATCCTGTTCGCCAAAAAAATTAAATCTTAATTTCAATTTATTAGCATCAACTTCTTCGCTGAAAAAATATAATGAACGTGCATAATTTCTTTCAGCATATTGCATTTCAGCAATTATACGTTTGTCTTTAGTTATAATTTGCTTTGCCGTAAAGGTTATTTCAGACGTATTATAATCAATTATATAATCATGTTCTTGGCCACGTTGCAGCAATCTGCCATCAATATAAATACGTTCAGTACCCGAAAGTGTAATGATAAATAATTCATTATCTGCTCCTTTTAATCTATAAGGTCCTTGGTTGTTTTCAATACCTTGTATAATATTGCGAGCAAATTTTCCTTTACTAACAGCACCGCTTACTTGAGTTTTAAAGGTTACTGTTTTTTTATTAATTGTATCCTTATAATTGTTGGCGAAATAAAGACCTTGCGATCGTTTATAAAAATTCATAAAATAGCCATTAGGTTTTTGTAATTGAAAATCTCCTACAATTAATTTTGAAGTTTTATTTGATAACTGAACAAACACTTTGTCAAATTCTTGCAATTGTGCAGTTGTTCCATCAGCTTGAAATGGAATATTATCATCAGTTGCAGCTAATAATATATCAACGTCTTGTGAGAGCTTTCCACTAACTTGTAAATTTAAACTTGAATTTACAACCACATCTTGGTTATTTCCAAAACTTATTCCTCGGCTAATACTACCATTTTTATTTAAACCGTCACTAATAAATCCATCATTAACAGTTTCGCTACCACTAAATGCTAAAGATATTGGACTCTGAGGCAGAGACAAATCTCTTGTTAAGATTGATTTGTTTTTATGATAAAATGACTTTTCATAATTGAACGCAAAAGTCTTGTAGCTAATTAAAACGGTGTCTTTTAAATTATTTTTAAATACAATTCCTTTTATTGAATATATTATTTTATAGGAAGAGGTATCCATATAATTTCCTTTCCACAAAATTTTTATCGAGCCAGGAATGATACTTAAACTATCTAAAAGAATAGTATCACTTAATAGAACAATTTTTTTTTGCTTTAAGTTTGATTGAGCATTTACCTGAAATATAATTCCAGAACAAAAAATAAGTATATATAAATAAAAAAATCTCACTAGTTGGATAACGATTTATAAATATAGAAATTGTATTTTTAAGGCTTAATAAATATTTTATGCGAATAATAACTTATAATGTAAACGGCATACGTGCAGCAATGAATAAAGGATTGGTTGATTGGTTAAAATCAGCCAATCCGGATGTATTATGTTTGCAAGAGATAAAAGCTACACCTGATCAGGTTGATGTTGCTCAATTTGAAAACTTAGGGTATAATTTATATTGGTATCCTGCACAAAAAAAGGGTTATAGTGGTGTTGCTATATTCTCTAAACAAAAACCAAAACATATTGAATATGGCTGTGGGATATCTGAATATGATTTTGAAGGCAGAATGATAAGAGTAGATTTTGAAAACTGTTCAGTTTTATGCGCATACCATCCAAGTGGAAGTAGTGGAGACGATAGGCAAATTTTTAAAATGAAATGGCTGTCCGACTTTCAAATTTATATTAATAACTTAAAACTTAAAATACCAAATTTAATTTTAGTTGGTGATTACAATATATGTCATAAAGCAATTGATATTCACAACCCTAAATCAAATGCAAATACCTCTGGTTTTTTACCCGAAGAGAGGGATTGGTTTGAACAATTTATCCAATCTGGATTTATAGATTCCTTCCGACATTTTAACTCAGATCCGCATCAATACTCATGGTGGAGTTATCGTGCTGGTTCCAGGGGAAAGAATTTAGGCTGGCGTATAGACTATAATTTAATCTCAGATCATCTTTCAGAAAGTTTAATACGTTCGGTTATTTTACCAGATGCCATGCATAGTGATCATTGTCCCGTTTTATTGGAAATTGATTTGTAAAATTCCCTAAATTATTTTTAGTTTTTTTAGTTTTTTGGATTATATTTGTGTTACATAAACCTAAGTATGAAAAAAACATTTATTCCACTTGCTCTTGCTGCATTCTTATTTGTATTAGCATTATGCACATCTTGTTCTGATGAAAAAAATCAAAATCATGAAGGCGCTGAGGCAAAAGGTGGCGTATTTTTGGGTGGGATTATGCGTTTAAATGAAATTGAAGCTTTTAAAAGTCTAAATCCAATTGCAGTTAATGAAGTCAGCGGTTTCCACATAGGAACTCAGTTATTTGAAGGCTTGGTTAAATTTGATCAAAATAACTTGGCAATTGTTCCTGCAATAAGTAATCGTTGGGAAAATAATGAAAATCAAACAGAATGGACTTTTCACATTCGTCAAGGTGTAAAATATCATAACGATGCTTGTTTCCCAAATGGCAAAGGTCGCACAGTAAACGCAAATGATGTTAAATTTTGTTTTGATAAGTTATGTACTGCAGACCCTAATAACACTCAATTTGGAGTAACATTTAAAGACCGAGTTATTGGCGCTAATGAAGCATTTGAGTCATCTAAAGCAGGTAAAAACATCAGCGTTAGTGGAATAAAAGTTACAAATGACTCAACTTTAGTTATAGTATTAAAAGATCCATTTGCAGGGTTTTTAAATATATTAGCAACTGCAGGATGTTGGATTTATCCTAAAGAAGCTTTAGATAAATACGCATTAGATTTAAGAATTCACCCGGTAGGAACTGGGCCTTTTTACTTAGAAACTGTAAAAGAAGGTCAAGTTTTAATACTGAAAAAAAATCCTGATTATTATGGTGTTGACAAGGACGGCAACAAATTACCGTATTTAGATGGCTTGAAATATACTTTTATTAATGAAAAGAAATCAGAAATATTAGAATTTAAATCTGGAAATTTAGATATGGTTTATCGTTTACCGGTTGAAATATTCCATGAGATTATGGGTGATTTAGAGCATGCAAAGGAACGAAAAACTGATTTTCAAATATTAAGTTCATCGGCATTTAACACTAACTTCATTGGTTTCAATTGTTCAAGTTCTGTTTTTTCAAAAAAAGAAGTTCGTCTAGCATTTAATTATGCAATTGACAGGCATAAAATAGCAGATTTTACAATACAAGGAGAAGGAAATTCAGCTGATTACGGGATGGTTCCGTATGTTGAAGCATTTGAAAATGATGGATATAATTTTAAAGGATTAAAAGGATATACTTTAAATGTAACCAAAGCAAAAGAATTATTGAAAAAAGGTGGATATCCTGATGGAAAAGGCTTTCCGAAAATCACAATGCAAATAAATAGTAGTGGTGGAGATAGAAATATTTCGGTAGCTGAAGTTATTCAAAAAATGCTTAAAGAGAATTTAAATATTGACATTGAAATTAACACGGTTCCATTGGCTGAACATATGGGTCAAATTGCTTCTGGCAAATCCGATTTCTTTCGTTTGGCGTGGGTTGGTGATTATCCAGACCCTGAAACTTTCTTAACCCTATTTTATAGTAAACACATACCAACTAATCCAACTGAGAATTCCTTCATTAATTATTTTAGATTTAAAAATGAGCGATTTGATTCATTATTTTCTGCATCTTTTACCGAATCTAATATGAAAAAACGTTACTCATTATTATCTCAAGCTGAACAAATTGTATTAGATGAAGCACCATTTATGCCAATATTTTATGATGAAAACTTCCGACTAGAACAATTAAATGTTCGTAATTTCCCTGAAAATGCAATGAATTACATGGATTTATCAGTTGTTTATTTAATACCGAAAGATAAAATGCCTGAAAAGTAATTAGGGTTAACCTTGTCTAGTCCTGAAAAAAGTTGACACGGGTTAGATTGTAAAATTACATTAAATTAGA
>CAIYSA010000442.1 GCA_903928655.1 uncultured Bacteroidota bacterium | reverse complement strand
TTGCCTTTATCGTCATTTACTTTTACTTCAATAAAACCGTATACTTTATCTCGGTCTATTTTTGTGAGTGCTGCTTCAAACTTTAGTTTACCTGCAACAAATTGTATTGCTTTTGCCATAGAAATTTTTATTTATAAAATGGATTTCGTGAATAATATTCGATGATATCATTAAAAAATATGATGTGATCCTTTGATCCAGATAAGTTGAAAATGTAAAATAAAACTATAATCCCAAACACAATCCCAACTATTTTCTCAACAATTGAAATGCGTTTATTTTCATTATACATTTGTAACTCTAATAAGTTAACAACCTTCCAAACTATAAAACCTGAAAATATAGATAATATAATAAATAAAACATTTAAACTGAACTCATACTCTGTTAAATTATAGCCGTACCTATTGTCTGTATAGACCTCTCCAAAATGCATCAAAATACTTCTTTCCTCGATTTGTCCAAACGTTATTAAATAGAATAGAAAATATGGAATCATTGCAAACATGCAGGTTGCAAAAACAAACAATGGCCAAAAAATAAGTCGTAAAATTATTTTTTGTTTCGACATAGATAGAACAACCCCAATCATTAAAGCATAAAATAGTAACTTAATCAATTGCATGATTGAGTCCTGTTTTTTTATGGGTGTATTTTTTTCAAGCATATTTTAAAGTATTTTATGTTTTCTTAAATCAGATTTAGTCACATCGTACGACAATATATCAGCAAATTTCTTAGGATCTTTTTTAATCATTTCTCTTGCTTTGCTTATCCATTCTTCTTCATTTTTATAGCCATATCTCGCATACAAGCTTCTAAAATCTGCGCTATTGATCAAGTTTTCATATTTATGTTCTGTTGTTTTTTCAACCCAACCTCTTGCTAAATTTGCAAACCAATCAATTATTTTATTTACCATATGTTTAGTTTAAACTTTTTCCCAACCTTTTTTAATATTTTCTTCAACTAATTCTGCCATTTTCTTTTCCATGTCTTTGCTTGTGGCACATAAAAAAATGTCTTGTTCCAATGGTGTTTTTCTACCTGCACTAAAATCTGTATACAACACAACAAATGGCGAGTACTGACCTGTTTTTTCTTTATGCGTTTGTATGCCCAAAAATTTACGAACAGCTGTGCCTCCTTTACCCGATTTGATATATACTTCGCGTAACTTAATAGTTGATGGTTTTACATCCGCACTTTCCTCTTTTGCAGTTTCATCAATTAAATAACTAAACTGTTTTTCTCCAGCATCGGTAGCAGTTGCTTTTTTATCATCACGAAAACGCTCAAATACTGGCGAAATACAACTGATGGTTGCAGTCTGTTCTTTTAAAGTATAACCTTCTTTTTTAGAATAACTTAAAACACTTTTGCGAATGGCACCTTTAGTGCTTTCGGAAATAACATCTAAACAGGAAAGCTCCATTACCATTAAAGGTTCTACCATTACGAAAGCTGTTTTAGCTCCCGATACTTCGGTGTATTCGCTTGCAACCGTTAGTGGTTTTAATTTTTTTACAAATTCTTGGCGATGATTATCCGAGAAACCATTGCCACATTTTGTTACTATTTGAAACTCACCTTTATCTTTAGCTACGCCAAGTAATAACTCTCTTAATATTTCATCTTCGCCTGAGCTTAATGCATAACCGAGCACAACTAAATCTAAAGTAATGGATGGTTTTATTTTATAAATTATGCCATCAGCCGAACGCACCACAGCGCCTTCTTCTTTACCTGCAATATCCTTATAAAAAGCAATGATGTCTTTTCTACTTTCCATCAAGGTTTGCTCAATAGCAAATACTTCATTTGAGGTAGCTAATTTTTTAATCAAAGCCGTTTTTTCTTTTGCATCTAAAGTTGGCTCTTCGCCT
>CAIYSA010000441.1 GCA_903928655.1 uncultured Bacteroidota bacterium | reverse complement strand
AGTTGTTCTTTTAATATTTCTACCTCTTGTTTTAATTCTATGTTTTCCCTAATCTTAATGATTGCATTCCAAAGCATATCTTTAGCTCTATCATCCTTAATAATATAGTCTTTAGCACCTGATTTTAAGAAATTTACAGCAACTGAAATATCTTCCTGCCCACTTATTACAATAACCGGAATGTTTTTATTTACTTCATGTATTCTTTTTAAAAGTGTTTCTCCGTCCATATCTGGTAACCCAAAATCAACACAAATAATGTCAGGTTTTAAGTATAAATTATTTAAACATTCCTTTCCTGATTTAAAAAGACTGATTTGGTAATCAGGATTTAGAGTTAAATGATGCTTATATAATTCTCCAATCCAAGGATCATCTTCTACTAAAAAAATTTTTGTTACATTCATAAGATTAGTATTTAAAATATTTTATTACTTAATAAGACTTCAATTTACATAAAATTTCCAAAATATGGAATTTTTTTCCATTTTTTTAGATTAAATTCTTTCACATGTAAGTAATTCCTAAATATGGTATGTTTTCGGTTTTATTATGAAATACTTGTAATAATTATAAAATGGATGTATTGGTTTAAATAACTTAATATAGTTTTGCATTAAAAATTAATTTTAATTGGATTTCATTTTTAATAATAATAGAGTATTCCAAAAATTAAGACGTCTTTCCAATTAAATACTATTTTAGTAAGTGAGATTAATATTACAGTTTTTGAATTTCGCAATTATTTTTATTAACCTTTCCGAATGTAGAAGGTAAAATAATTTTTTAACTTTTTATTAAATTTGATGATACCTTAGATTTTGAACAAAATGAAAAGATTAGATTTTCTGAAAATATTAGCATTATCACCTTTTGCACTAGCCGCTATGAAATTGAATGAATTAGAAACTATTACTAATGGTTTAACTGAAACAGAAAAAATGCCCGTCTTGTTTTTAGGACATGGAAGCCCAATGAATGCTATTGAAGAAAATGAATTTGTAACAGGCTTTCGCAATATTGGAAAAGATATTCCTAAACCAACAGCTATTTTAGTTATTTCTGCTCATTGGGAAACAAAAGGAACTTTTGTAACAGCTATGGAGAAGCCTCGCACAATACATGATTTTGGAGGCTTTCCACAGGCTTTATTTAATGTGCAATATCCAGCGCCTGGTAGCTCTGATTTTGCAGAGGAAACAAAAAGAATTATTCGCAAAACACAAGTTGGTTTGGATGACAAATGGGGATTGGATCATGGTACGTGGTCTGTTGTAAAACATTTGTACCCAAAAGCTGATGTTCCTGTTATACAAATGAGTATTGATTATATGCAAGGTGGCCAGTATCATTATGATTTAGCAAAAGAATTAGCAACACTTCGTAAAAAAGGTGTTCTTATAATTGGAAGCGGAAATATGGTTCATAATTTAGGAATGGTTGCTTGGGATAAATTAAACGCAGATTCTTACGGTTATGATTGGGCAATTGAAGCTAATGATACAATGAAGAAATATATTTTATCAGATAATCATCAACCTTTAATTAATTTTAAATCTCAGGGTAAGGCTTTTGATTTGGCTATTCCGAGCCCTGAACATTATTTGCCATTAATTTATACTCTTGCCTTGAAAGAGGATAAAGAAAAAATTACAATTTTTAATGATAAGGCTGTTGCGGGTTCTTTAACCATGACGTCCTTAAAAATTGATTAGAATATTCTTATCAATTTGGCATACTTTTCTTTTTTAAATATAATAATTTCAATTATTTTGGCGTTGATTAAAAAGTATAAATCATTAAAACAATCTTATCTTTACCTTTTTAATTTATGATTGTAGAAGCCTTAATACCATTATTATCTTTAATTGCTCTTGAAGTAATTTTGGGGATAGATAATATTATTTTTATTTCAATTTTGGCCGACAAGTTGCCAGAATCACAAAGAGATAAACTTAGATATTGGGGAATTGGTTTAGCAATGATTATTAGATTGTGCTTACTAGGTGTTATTTCTTGGATTCTAAAACTTGACACTGTGCTTTTTACAGCTTTTGATGTTGACTTTTCTGGAAAAGGATTGATACTTATTTTGGGAGGAGTTTTTCTTTTATACAAAAGCACAAAAGAAATATTTCACAATACTGAAGTTAGTGATGGTAACGAGATAACTTCTGTAAAAAAGGGAAGCTTTAAAAAATTATTGTCTGAAATAATAATACTTGATCTGGTGTTTTCTATTGATTCAATAATTACGGCAGTTGGTATGGTTCAGGATTTATGGATAATGTATGTTTCTGTTATTGCAGCTGTCACTATTATGTTATTTGCATCAAAACTAATTAGTCAATTTATTCAAAGGCATCCTTCATTTAAAATATTAGCCCTTTGTTTTTTAATGATGATTGGAATTTCATTAATTGGAGAAGGCCTACATTTTATTATCCCTAAAGGATATATTTACTTTTCAATGGCATTTGCTTTTTTAGTAGATATAATTCAAATGAAGAAAGTAAAAAAATAAAATCTGTTTTTTTTATTCCATTTAATCACAAAATCAGTATTAAATAGAGCAATTTTTGGCTTATATACGGGATTGCCTTTCGTTTAAACTCCTTACATCAAAAGGTGTTTTAAAAGTGCGCGAATAATGAAGCAAATATTAGTCATATTTGATTATATACCACACTAATATAATGTTAAGTAATTCCCGTGGTTGACCCATTCGAAAAATAAAACCCACAAAAAAACCTTTCATCTCTGAAAGGCTTATGACATGTTTCTAGTATAGACTTAGAAATTGGAGCCTAAAATTTCTTTAAATGATTCAACTTGGATTTTTTATTTCGAATTTAATTAACTATTTTTGGTTGTTACATTTTAATATGGCAGGCAAATTAGCATTATTAAGGTTAAAAATCATAGACGACTGTTTAAATAACACGCGTAGAAAATACACGAAGTTTGATTTAATTAGAGCCATTGAAGATAAATTGAATAATGTTGGTATAACAAAAAAAGATGGGGAGAAAACGATTCCATATACTATTTCAGAGAGTGCTTTTAATAAAGATATTTATTTAATTAAACATGTTTATAAAGCTCCAATTACATGTCATAAAACAGATCATTATTATTACTATACCTCCAATTTTAATTTAAACGGTATTAGCGCAAATGCTGATGAGAAAAGGACTTTTGAAGTTGGATTGAGTTTTCTGAGCTTATTAAAAAATACCGATTACGCTGCTAGGTATCAATCGGTGCTTGAAAAATTAATCAGTAGCAGCAGTGATTATAATACGGATAGAGAGATTGTACAGATTGAAAGTCCATTGGGCAATTTGGGAATGGAATGGTTTGACAAAATTTACGATGCCATTATCGAATACAATACACTAAAAATTAATTATACTAGATACGATTCTAATCATGTACAAAAGCAATTTGTTGTATCTCCTTATATGCTTAAAGAGTATCACAATCGTTGGTATATGGTAGCAAAATTGCATGATGAAAAAACGGATTTTATTAATTGTTATGGATTAGATCGCATTAAGAGCATTACTGCATCAAAAGAAAAATTTAAGTTTCATAATCATGAACCCTTTAATGCCTCTGCTTTTTTTGAACACAGTATGGGTATAACACGTGATAATGCAGCTGCGCCAATTGAATTAGTTTTGAAGTTTACTAAAATAAGCATACCCTACGTTTTATCAGAACCTTGGCATCACTCACAAAAAATAATTAACCAAACACCAGAATCATTAACCATTAGTATTAAAGTATACCCTTCTCACGAACTAAACATGAAAGTATTGAGTTATGGAGCAGGGGTTGAAGTTATTAAACCAATAGAATACAAAAAACACATCTTATCTGTTATTAAGGATATGAATAAAATTTATAAATAAACAAAAATCAAAGAAAAATGAAAGTAGCAATTCAAAAACTAATTATTCAACAGATTTTCGATCTATTAAAACAATCTAGTGTTGAAGTAAGAGGAACAAAAATGTTTAAAATATTATTATATCATCTTGTTAGGTGGTATCCTCAAGTTACTCTAACAGGAGATGATGTTTATGCAAGTTCTATACAAGTAAATATTCAAAACTTACCTTATACAATTCGTTGTGAAAAAATTATAACTGATATTTTAAAAAGTCAAATTACAGATTCAGAAAAACGCAAACAATTTAAAGAACATACTCATCATGAGCATAATCCGCCTGTTCACGTTAAAGCAAGTGAATTATTAAATCTTACTGATGACCTTTTAACATTAAATGTAGTAAAAAATATCTTAAATGATCAATACGATGTAATTCTAATTACTCAGGAAGAAAAGAATGTTTTAAATGGTAATCCTAATAATTTATATAGTCTCGATGGTGAGCAAACAAACGGCTGTGGTTTAGGAAGAGTTGGTAATTATT
>CAIYSA010000440.1 GCA_903928655.1 uncultured Bacteroidota bacterium | reverse complement strand
TTAATTTTTAAAAATTAATTATAAAAATACAATATTATTTTTAATATCATTTTACTCATCTTATTTTTTAATAAAAATTGAACGTAATGCAAACTTTACTTTACGAGCATTGATTTTAACATTCTTTAGTTCATAGTTTCTTAGCTGTAAATCAATTTTTCTCTTTATCTATATTAACTTTAATACTTAACAATTTATAGTCTATAAAGCTAAAAAACCATAACTAAGAACTAATTGAATTATGTCGAAAATAAAAGTTGGAATATTATTTGGTGGACGTTCTAAAGAACGAGAAATATCTTTTGCAGGAGGTAGAACAGTTTATGATAACTTAAACAAATCTTTATTTGAAGCCGTTCCATTATTTGTTGATTCGTTTGGAAACATTGTTTTATTAAATTGGAATTTTGTTTACAAAGGAACAATCAGAGATTTTTATCCGCCAGTAGAATTTATCCCAAGCTCAAATACTGACTTTCAATATTACGCCGAAAATCTTGGAGAACTAACTTTAGAGCAACAAGATGATTTAATTTCTAAAATTGGAACAAAGGTTGAATTAAATAAACTGTCAACTTTAATTGACTTTGCATTTTTAGCATTACATGGGCCTTATGGTGAAGACGGAAGAATACAAGGTGTTTTAGAATATTTACATATACCATATTCGGGTAGTGGAATTTTACCAAGTGCGATTGGAATTGACAAAAGCGTACAAAAAAAATTGATGATCCAAGCCGGATTTAAAAGTCCTAATTACTTTACAATTGACAGAAACGATTGGATTAAAGGACATATAAAAGGAATTTGGGAAAAAGCAAAAACAGAAATCGGATTCCCGATGGTTATTAAACCTGCCAATCAAGGATCATCCATTGGTATTTCAATTTTCAATAGTGATAGTGAACCACTTTTTATGGCAGATGTTGAAAAAGCATTTTTCACAAAATGGATTGATAGTTTGATTTGGAAAACATTTAACGATTCAGAAAAAATTGAATTTATAAAAACACTTTCTGATATTCGGGAAGGAATCGGAATGCCTTTATCTATTAATACAGCATTATCTTTTAAAGAGAATAAAGGAATTTTAAAATTTTATAATCAATATGAATTAATTTCATATTTAAATTCAAATTGCGATTCAACTGAGGGCTTCGTTTTAGAAGCATTAGATGGAGAAAGTACTGTTATTATTGAATCTTTTATAGAAGGGAAAGAATTTTCATGCATTGTTTTAGAAGATACAGATAGTCATGGAAAAGCAATTGCTTTACCTCCAACTGAAATTAGAAAGGGAAAAGAATTATTTGATTATAGAAGTAAATATCTTCCAGGATTGTCGCGTAAAATAACCCCAATAGATGCTTCTGATAAAGATATAAATTCAATAAGAATAGCATGTGAACGTTTATTTTCGGAATTATGTTTTGATGTGTATGCGCGGATTGATGGTTTTTTAAGTAAAGATGGAAGTGTGTTTTTAAACGATCCAAACACAACTTCAGGAATGATGCCTTCATCTTTTTTCTTTCATCAGGCAGCAGAAATTGGTTTAAATCCTTCTCAATTTTTAACTTACATTATTCGAACATCATTACACAAACGCATTAAAAACAGCAAGGGAGCTGGTGTTTACGAAGCATTGCTCGCTAAACTAGATGTAAGTTTAGATAATGAAAAAAATGCAACACATACAAAAATCCCAGTAGCTGTTGTATTAGGAGGTTTTTCTAGCGAGAGACATATTTCGGTTGAGAGTGGTAGAAATATATTTGAAAAATTAGCATCATCGGAAAAATATGCTCCAATTCCAATTTTTTTAACTGGAAGTAATGATAAACATATCATGCATAAAATTCCAATAAATGCTTTATTGAAAGACAATGCTGATGATATTAAAGATAAAATTAATAAATGGAAAGTTCATCCAATTATTAGTGAAATTATTGAAGAATGTAAAACGATAACTTCTAAATATTGTAATTCACAAAGCCTGTTAGAACCAAAAAATATAACGTATTCGGACTTAGCACAAGAAGTTAAGCAAGTATTTATAGCTTTGCACGGTCGCCCTGGAGAAGACGGAGCAATTCAATCTGAATTAGAAAAAGTAGGATTAAGTTATAACGGTTCTGGAAAAGAAAGTTCAGCAACTACAATAGATAAATATAAAACCAATGAAATTTTATTACAAAATGGTTTCTTGGTTGCAAAACATTGTTTGATTACAAAACAAGATTGGGAATCGAATAAAGATACTATCAAACAAAAAATACAAACAGAATACGCCTACCCTATTATTGCAAAACCAGTAGATGATGGTTGTAGTAGTGCTGTAAAAAAAATAAAAGATTATGAAGAACTTGAAGCTTTTGCAACTTTAATATTTAGAAATGAAGTAGAATTTGATTCTCGTTCAGCAAATATTCTTCATATAAAGGATAAGGAAGAATTTCCTCAAAAACAGGTTTTACTTATTGAAGAATTAATTAGTAAAAATGATGCTTCACATTTTTTAGAAGTTACTGGTGGAATGCTCACTAAGTTTAATAAAAATAATGAAATTGAATATGAGGTTTTTGAAGCTTCAGAATCATTAGCGGTTGGAGATGTATTAAGTTTGGAAGAAAAGTTTTTAGCAGGTCAAGGTCAAAATATTACACCAGCGCGTTACTCAAGAATTGAAAATGAAAGACGGAAAATTTCGGAAACAGTAAAACAAACATTAGGAAAAGCTGCAAAAGTTTTAAATATTATAGGATACTGCCGAATTGATGCCTTTGTAAGAATTTATAATCCTGATAAAATTGAAGTTATTTTTATTGAAGTGAATTCACTACCTGGAATGACTCCCGCTACATGTATTTATCATCAAGCTGCAATTAATGGATACAAACCTTACCAATTTATTGACAGTATTTTAGATTTTGGAGAAAAAAATAAGAAAAAAAGCAAAGGGTAATTCCTTTTTACTAACTTAACTTTCCTGAAAACACAAAGCGCTAGTAATCAATAGATTAGTAACTATTTGAACATTAAATTAACCGCATATAAACAGGTATTTAACCTTTTATTAACTTTTTTTAAAGTTAAATTTTACATTTTAGTCTATTATATTAGGTTATTAACATTTATTGCGATACCTTTGTTGATAACTGTCCTAGCCCCATACAATCATGTTTGAAATACTTAAGAGTTTTGAAAGTAAATTTGGTTCTTTAAAGAAGAAAGGTTTACGTATTGAAGGATTAACAATGATTGATCCTAAAAGAAAAAAACATGTTATTAATATAACTAAGCCTTTTTTATTTGACAACCGATTATTACCAAAAACCTACGAAGGTTTAGATATTAAATCAAAAATTGAAGGGGGATTGCCTGAAGAATTTAAAATTGAAAAGGAAGCCTTAATAAAAGAATACATATGGGCTCCAAGTAAATTTGAAAAATATGTTGACAGATGTTCTGAAGATATTAAAAAACAATTCGGAAATCCAGCTATGTCTCGTAAAGAAATGCTTGATGCTTTAGCATTCGGAAATTTTGAAGATCATATTAAAAAATCTACTGCGTTAATGCTTGAAGGGAAAATTCCAGCATTTAAATTGAATTAATAGTAAAGCAATTATTAGGGAATAATTAAGGGTTAAACTTTTTTAAATTGCTCAAAATCCTCTCAGAAATGAGGGGATTTTTTTATTTAAATTATAATATCTTTATGCACTAAGAAACCTAACATTGAAAAAAATAATTCCAACATACAAAACATTAATAGAATGGTTAAAAGCAATATCTATTTCTTTTTGTTGTGTATTAATCATCCGTACATTTTTGTTTGAAATTTCACCAGTGAATTCTCCTTCAATGGAAAAAAGTTTATTGACAGGTGATTTTATGCTAATTAATAAATTATCATACGGGCCTCGATTACCAAAAACGTTACTTAGTATTCCTTTTATTAATCAAAAATTATATTCCGATTTAATTACACTTCCTTATATTAGACTGTTTGGAAGTATGGATTTAGAAAGAAACGATATTGTTGTATTTAATTATCCACAGGAAGATGAATTTCCTGTTGACCACAGAACCTATTTTGTAAAACGATGTATTGGCATACCTGGTGATAGTATAAAAATAATTGATGGTTCAACCTATATTAATAACAAGCAAACTGCCGAATTAGAAACATTACAGTTCAATTATCATTTAAAGTCTGATAAAAAACTTGATTCAAATTATATTGCAAATTATCAGCTTTATGAAGGCGGGAAAATATCAGAAAACAATGATTACTCATTTACTCTTACCAAGAATTTGTTCGATACACTAAAAAGTAAAACTTATATTTCTATTATTGAAAAAAACAAGGAACAAAAAGGTATGTGGGATGAATTTGTTTTTCCATATAACCAAAACTATAAATGGAATGTAGATAATTATGGGTCAATAAAAATTCCACAAAAAGGAGATACGATAAAATTAGACTCCACAAATTTATGTATTTACGAAAGAATAATTTCTATTTATGAAAACAATCATTTAGACTTAAAAAATGATACTATTTATATAAATGACAAAGTTTGCAACTCTTATATTATAAAACAAAATTATTATTTTATGATGGGAGATAACAGACATAACTCACAAGATAGCCGTCATTGGGGATTTGTACCCGAAGATCACATTATAGGAAAAGCCACTCGAATTGTTTTTTCTATAGATAAAACATTTGGCAAAGGAATTAGATGGAATCGAATTTTTAGTTCTATAAAGTAAATGCAACAACCTATTTTACTTTCCTCAGCTTATTTACCTTCTGTATATTATTTGAAACAGATATTACTACACGATACACTAATTATTGAAAAACAGGAGAATTTCACAAAACAAACGTATCGTAATCGCTGCGACATTGTTAGTGCAAATGGTTTAATATCACTTAGTATTCCTTTGATTAAACAAAATAATAAAGAACTAATTTCTGAAAAAAAAATATCATATACCGAAAATTGGCAACAACAACATTGGCGAACATTAGTAAGTGCATACAAAAACTCACCTTATTTTGATTTTTTTGAACATGAATTTAAACCATTTTATGAAACACAATACGAATACTTGTTTGATTATAATTTGCAATTACTAGAAACAATTTTGAAAATATTAAGGGTAAAGAAAACTATTCTTTTCACTGATGAATATCAATTAACACATTCCAACTTTGATGATTTGAGAATTTTATCTGATTTAAAGAAAAATGAAATCACATTAAAACAAACACCTTATTACCAGTTGTTTTCTGATAAAATTGGTTTTAAAGAAAATTTGAGCTGTATAGATGCTTTGTTTAATATTGGGTTAGGAGTTGTTGAGTTGTAATACCAAATTACAATTATAATATTACACAAACTGTTAGTCAACTTGAACTTGGGCATCAAAGATGTTGACTCAAGTTCAGCATGACGTGATATCGAATAGGACTATACAATAAATAAATTTGGTACAATTAAAACACTACAACAAACTTTGATACACTTTTTCATACATAGGTAAAATAGCTTCTATATCAAACTTTTTTGCTTGTTCGAAAGCATTTACTTTAAATTGCTGAAAAGTTTCTTCGTTCGATAATAATGCAATTGTATTTTTTGCCATATCTTCATAATCACCAACATTACTCATGTAACCTGTTTTACCATGAATATTTAATTCTGGTATTCCACCAGTATTACTGGAAATAACTGGTATTTTCATCGCCATTGCTTCAAGAGCAGCTAACCCAAAAGATTCAGTTTCTGAAGGTAATAGAAACACATCACCTACTGCTAATATTTCTTTTGGATTTGCAATCATGCCAACTGAAATAATATCGCTACAAGTATTTAATTCTCTGCATAACTTATCAATCGATGGTCTTTCGGGTCCATCACCAACTAAAATCAGCTTGCATGGAATTTTTTTTCTAACAATATCAAATATTCTTAATACATCATCTACTCTCTTTACTTTTCTAAAATTAGAAATGTGTATTAATATTTTTTCATGCGGTTGAGCATATTTATTTCTATGACAAACACCTTGTATGTTTTGATACTCTTCAATCTTTATAAAATTAGGTATAACGTTAATTTTATTTGCAATTTTAAAGGTCTTTAAAGTGTCTTTTCTTAAGCTTTCCGAAACAGAAGTAATTGCATTACTTTTATTTAAAGAAAAGAAAATAACTGGTTCAAAGGAAGGATCTTGACCAACCAGTGTAATATCCGTACCGTGCAGAGTAGTAACATATGGCAAATTTATTTTACGTGATTTTAATATTTGTTGAGCCATATAAGCAACAGAAGCATGTGGAATTGCGTAATGAACGTGCAATATATCAAGTCGTTCATATATGGCAACATCTACTATCTTACTTGCCAAAACACTTTCGTAAGGCTGAAATTCAAATAAGGGATAATCATTTACACTTACCTCATGATAAAATAAATTATCACTAAACTGATTCAATCTAAAGGGCTGAGAGTAAGTAATAAAGTGTACTTTATGTCCTTTTTGAGCAAGTGCAATTCCTAATTCAGTTGCTACAACTCCACTTCCACCAAAAGTTGGGTAACATACAATTCCTATATTCATTTATTTTAGTTTAGTTTAAAAGTTACTAAGTTAAAAGGTTTAGAAAGTTATTTAATAGTTTGACTTTCTAACCTTATCAACTTTCAAAACTAATTTTAATTAACCTTATTTCCATTAATATCTAACTCAATTATTTCGTAACCAAGTTTAGATAATTTGTCGAAGTTAGATGCTTTATCGCCAACAATTAGCATTATCATTTTATCATAAGGTAAATAGGTTTTTGCTAATTGATCAATTTCTAGTTTAGTAATTGTTTTGATTACCTCACCTTGTTTTGCAACAAATGTTTTTTCTAAATTGAAATCGATAATACGTTTCACAAAACTTAATTTTTGAAAAGGTGATTCGTATTTTAATGCATCAGCTTGAGCCATTGCATTTTTAGTAAACACTAATTCATTAATACTAACACCACCTTGATTATATTTTTTAAGCTCTTCCATAATAATTACCAAAGAACTATCGGTTGCATTTCCTCTAACACCAGCACTAATAGTATAAGGCCCAACAAATTTACCACCTCCAAAACCACCACGAGCTCCGTAAGTAAAACCTTTAACTTCACGTAAAATAGTATTAATACGACTGTTAAACGCGCCCGCAAAAGAATAATTCATAATTGTTGATTTAAAATAATCTTCGGTTGCATCATAAGCTAACGATAAATAACCTACTCTAATTTCTGATTGAGGGGCGCCTTTTTTATCTACAAAATACAAACGAGTTTTATCAACTTCAGGCAAACGATACTTTGCAATTGGAATTGTATTTACTGATTGCAACTTATTTAAAAAAGATAATTTCTTTAAAGCAGATGCTTGATCTATATCTCCGCTAATTGCTAAAACTGAATTAAATCCTGAGAAATTTGCATAATAATTTTTTAAATCTTCAATTGTAATTGATGTAACACTTTCTGTTGTTCCATTTACAGGAACAGACAATGTAAAAGCATCACCATACAATAATTTTGAATACACATTATTTGCAATCGCAGTTGGTTGTATTGCCTGATTTGTTATTCCATCTAATTGTTCTTTCTTAACTAAATTAAAATCTTCTTCATCAAATTTTGGCATGAATAACATTTCATTTGCAATTTTTAAAGTGGAATCTAAATTTTGTTTTAGTGAAGAAACGGACATTGTAATTTCATTATCGCCAGCAGAAAAAGACACATCACTTCCCAAACGTTCCAAAATATTTCCAATATCTTCAGCACTGTGTTTTTTAGTAGATTCTCCTAATATAGAAGCTAACATATTTGCTGTACCAGCCTTTGATATAGCTTCAAAACGATGGCCTAACGGCATGCTAAATTGAATATATACTTTAGGAATGTCATTACTATAAATTCCAATGGCTTTAATTCCATTGTTGAAATTTGAAGTCCAAAAATCAGGAACAGGAACCATTTTAGAAGCTTGAGCAATAGGAACATTTGCTCTTACAAAAACATCTTTTGGTTCTTTATAAGACAAATTTTTATATTCTGAACTCTCACTTTCAATAGTTCTTTCATACATTTTCCATGTATCAGCTTTAGCATATAGTGGAGTAACTCCTTTTGGAATACAACTTAATATTACTGCAAATTTATTTTTAATGTAAGTATTATATACTCTCATTACATCAGCTTTTGTAACCTTTAAATTATTAGCTAATTCTGTTTTTAAATAATTTGGATTGTTAGCATACGTTTGATTTGCGGCTAACTGAGATCCTTTACCCTGAACCGTTGCCAATGTGTTATATAAATTACTTTGATAAGATGCTTTATACTTTTTTATATCATCATCAGTAACACTAGTCTTTTCCCAATTAGTTAATGTTTCATTTAATAATTTTTCAATATCTGCTAAATTTGTTCCAGCATTTGCTCTAACTAATATTTCAAATTGCCCAGCTAATTCTCTGCTATAATTATAAGCATTTGCAGATACAGCTTTTTGAGATTTAATAAATGCATTATAAAATGGTGAACTTTTTGAAGCCGATAAAACTTCTCCTAATACATCGAGTGCCGCTTCATCTTTATCCATAGATGGAACAGTAGGAAAAGTTACTTTGTACATAGGAAAACGTACATTATCAATATATGAAATATAACGATTTTCAGTTAAAACAGCAGGTTGCTTCATCATGTTTTTAACTTCAGGTCCGCGAGGAATTGAACCAAAATATTTTTCGGCTAACTTAACTACATCAGCCGTATTTACATCACCAGCAACAGTAAGCACAGCGTTATTTGGTCCGTACCAACGCATATAAAAACGTTTCAAATCATTTACATCAACTCTATTTAAATCTTCAATGTAACCAATCGTTGTCCAAGAATAAGGATGGCCTTTTTGAAATAATGCTTCCCCTGTTTTTTCACCAACCAAGCCATACGGACGATTATCATAATTTTGTCCACGCTCATTTTTAACTGTAGCACGTTGAACTTCAAATTTATTTTGTGTGACAGAATCTAACAAAAATCCCATTCTATCAGCTTCTAACCATAACATTTTTTCCATTTGATTTGATGGAACTGTTTCAAAATAATTTGTTCTGTCAGAATTTGTTGAACCATTTAATGTTCCACCAGCTTCGGTGATGATTTTAAAATGCTGCTCATCTGCAACATTTTTAGAGCCCTGAAACATCATGTGTTCAAAGAAATGCGCAAAACCTGAACGACCTTGTTGTTCTCTATTTGAGCCCACGTGATACGTTACATCGACATAGGCGATTGGATCACTATGATCTTCGTGAACTACTATTGTTAAACCGTTTGGCAAAACAAACTTTTTATATGGTATAACGATTTCATTTCCAACTTTAGCAACACTTTCAATTAATTTTGGTCCTGTTTGGCTAACCGATGTAATTGAAATTGGTTTTACAGTAGCTTTTTTTGCAGTTTGAGCATTGATATTTGCAAATGTTGCAACTAAAATTGCGGCTGATACTATTTTTTTCATGATTTTATTTTTTAAAATTTTTCTATCTAATAAATTTAAATTTAGTTTATTTCATTTGGTTCAATTGCTTCATCTAAAAAGCCGGTGCGTTTAAAATAATCGATAAGTGCATCATTCATTAACCTATTTTGTTGCTTGGCATCTAAGTGAGGTAATTGTTCCTTTACTTCCCAATGTGGCCAATCATCATCATCTCTTCCTTTATACTCATAAAAACCATAAGGTTGCAAAACAGTACAAACACCAATATGCATGACTTCTAATTTCTCATCTTTTTTATAGGTTCGATATGGTTTATCCAATTCTTGTAAACCTATCATAAATAAAATAGCGTCATGATCCATTTCAGTTTCAAAACGTTCTTTCAATTTATTTTGTAAGTTCTGCCAATCAGATATTATCTTCGTCATCATCATCAAATTTAGCTCCTTTCGGAGGTGGTACAAAATATTGTAAATTTTCTTCGATATAATTTAATACATCATCTTTTCCTTGTCTTTTTTCGGCGCTTGTAACAAAAATATCAGGCAACTCACCCCAATAATCAGTTAAGCGTTTTTTATATTTCATAAAATTACTTGCCCATTCGTTTTTACCAAGCTTATCAACTTTTGTAAAAGCAAGTGCAAAAGGTATTTCATGCTGAGTGCACCAATCCATAAACTCTCCGTCAATTTTTTGTAATTCCAATCTACTATCAATTAAAATAATAACCGCTATTAAATTTTTTCGTTTGGTAATATAATTACTTATTAACTCTTCAAATTTATCAAGATTTGTTTTGCTTGTTTTAGCGTATCCATAACCTGGTAAATCTACCAAATACCATTTTTCATCAATTGTAAAATGATTTATTAATTGAGTTTTGCCGGGTTTAGAAGATGTTTTTGCTAAATCTTTTTGGTTAACCAACATATTAATTAACGAAGATTTACCAACGTTACTTCTTCCTATAAAAGCAAATTCAGGCTTATCCGGTGGGGGACAACCTTTGTTATCGGAACTACTTTTTAAAAATTTCGCACTTTTTATTTCCATTGTTTCTGTTACAAGATTAAAGAGACTTTTTGACTCAAGAGATTCTATACTTGTTTATTTTTATAAATGTTTATATTATTTTTTCAATTTAGTTTTTTTGTCTTTTTTTGAAAATTGTCTTTATTTTCTCTTCGGTTTTTTTAAACTCTTTCTGCCTTTTCTTTAATATAAGTTTCAATATGCCTATCAGATTTACTTTTGTAAATATCATTTATAGTAACCAAAATACCTGTCTCCTCTACTCCACCAAATGTAGGATTAATAGCTGTTCCAAAAGATAACATGGTACTTGATAAATTACTATAAGCATTTACCATTGGTGGAATATTTTCACCCAAAGTTCTAACCTGTTTATTTAGAATTGCATGCCCTTCCTTGTATGATTTATCTTTTAATTCATTTAAAAATTCAGAAACATCCGTTTTTATTTCAATACCATGAATTGGAGTTACTAATTTTTGAGGGTCTGGAAAATAATATTTCATAAACGATAAAATATAATCACGAGCCGTTACATTAAAATCAGTATACATCGTAACTTTTCCATAATAATATTTCATATCAGGATTATCAACTACAATAGCACCTAAACCATCCCATAAATTATCAAGGCTAAATAATCCTTTTCTAAATTGTTCGGATGGCTGGTATAATGGCTGAATAAATGAACGCCCTAATTCGATCGTATATGGCAAATACGTTTTATAAAACTCCTCCGAAAAATCAAATAATTCAGTAGTTGCTAATAATACTTTTCCGTTTACATATTCAGCATCTCTGCATAAAATATAACGATAAGCGCCTACAATTTCTTTTTCAACAGGATCCCAAACTAATAATTGTTTATAAGGATGAATACATGTGTCAAAATCATCAATATCAATTGACAAACCAGTTCCGCCGCCTGCATGCCTAAAAGTAACCTCACGCAATCGTCCAATTTCCTGCATTGTGTTTGGCGAATCATGATGGGTTATAATGTATATTTCATTATCACCATTATTTGTTTTTCGAACAAATCTATCCTTTGTTAATTCTATCAACAAGGCTTCTTTT
>CAIYSA010000439.1 GCA_903928655.1 uncultured Bacteroidota bacterium | reverse complement strand
TTTAACTGAGTTTACCAAACAAATTAGTGAGCCAAAACAAGCTAAAACGGTTGCCGTTATTATGGCTGGTAATATTCCTGCAGTTGGGTTTCATGATATGATGTGCGTACTGTTAAGTGGACACAACATATTAATAAAAGCTTCGAGCGATGACACAGCACTTATTACATTTTTAGCTGGTATGCTTATTTATTTTGAACCTGAATTTGCCTCACGAATTAATTTTTCGGATGGGAAACTAACCAATTTTGATGCTGTGATTGCAACAGGAAGTAATAATACTGCTAAACATTTTGAATATTATTTTAATAAATATCCTAATATTATTCGTAAAAACAGAAGCTCTATTGCTATTTTAACTGGCAAAGAAACTGCTGAAGAATTGAAAGAATTAGGGAAAGATGTTTTCTATTATTTTGGTTTAGGCTGCAGAAATGTATCGAAATTATATGTGCCCGAAGGTTACAAATTTGATTTGTTATTCGAATCAGTTTATGATTACAAATATGTACTCGATAATAAAAAATACAATAATAATTACGAATACAATAGAGCTATTTATTTATTAGACTTATTACCTTTTTTAGACAATAATTTTTTAATGATAACCGAAAATAAAAGTTTGCACGCCCCTACTTCCGTATTATTTTACGAAACCTATACTAATGAAAGTCCGCTTGTTGAAAACATATCTCAGTTAAAGGAAAATTTACAATGTGTTGTGAGTAATTTTGAGATTAGTGGTTTAAATACATTACCATTTGGAAAAACTCAGGAACCTAGCATTTTTGATTTTGCAGATGATGTAAATACTTTAGACTTTTTAAATACAATTTAATTTTACTAAACATTTAAATTAAAAATTATTTTAACAGTAAATAAAATAACTTACAATTACCCAAATTCCTCTCATTTTAAAGGAATTTCAGAGGTATCATTAAACCTTAAGCCAGGAAAAATATTAGCTATTATTGGTAAAAGCGGGAGTGGAAAAACAACCCTATTAAAATGCATTTACGGATTAACAGATTTAGAAGCCGGTAACATTACTATTGATCATAAAATTGTACTTGGGCCTGCGTATAATTTAATTCCCGGGCACGCTGATATGCGATTTGTGAGTCAAGATTTTTATGTTTTAGACAACCATACGGTTGAAGAAAATATAAAAGATAAATTGATTGGTTATACGGATGAGTATAAACAAAAACGAACAAATCAATTATTGAGATTATTAGATATTACAGCGCTTAAAAATTTAAAGGCTATCACCCTTTCTTCTGGACAAAAGCAGCGTGTTGCCATTGCACGATCGTTAGCAGAATTCCCGAAAGTATTATTATTAGATGAACCATTTAGTAATTTAGATTTACCATTACGTGATAAAATTTTCACTTACATCAGAGCTCAAATAAAAAAAGAAAATTCAGCAGTCATTTTAGTAACACATCAGCCCGAAGAAGCTTTGCGTTATGCTGATGAAACTGCTGTGATGGATAATGGTAAATTAACACAACACGATGAAACATTTGCTGTTTATTACCAACCGAAAAATAAAAACATTGCTGCTTTAATGGGACGCTATTTTGTTTTGAGCCAAGAAGATTTGATTTCGAACAAAGTAAATTTAGCAAAAAAGCAAACTTACATTCGTCCTAACCAATTGCAAATTGTTGATACAAAAGCAAAAGCATTGATACAAGTTACAGTTACTAATTTATTTTTTAATGGCTATGGTTACGAATATTTTGCAGAAACTAAACTAGGACATTCCATTTACTTTTACGCAAAAGATAATACCATTGAAATAGACCAACAGGTTTATTTAAATGTGAAATGGTATTAGAATCCAAAAAATTAAACTTTATTCGCAAAATAGCTTGCGTCAAATTCTTTAATCATTAATTCGTGCTTTTTTACTGAGACTTTAAGCCATTCTAAATAAATTTCTTTTTTTTCAGATTCAGATAATTTATAGTCTGTAACCTGAGCTCTGATTTTTGTGCTCAATTCATGCATGCATAAAGCCGCACAAACGCTTATGTTAAAGCTTTCTGTAAAACCATACATTGGCAGAGTTACAAATTCATCGGCTATTGCAACTACATCGTCAGAAATGCCGGTTAATTCTGTTCCAAAAACTAAAGCAATAGGTTGGTCGATGTTTAACTTATCGAGTGTAACACTTTTTTCGTGCAAAGTTGTCGCCACAATTTTATAGCCTTTATTTTTTAATTGGGTAAGACATTCAACGGTATTATTCTCAAATTTTTGGTATCGGTTTAAAGTCAACCATTGGGTTGAACCCATTGATACATCTTCACTAATTTTGTATTTATTTCTATTTTCGATAAAATGAATGTTTTGAATACCAAAAATATCGGCACTTCTAAGCACTGCGCTAAAATTATGAGATTGGTAAACATCTTCTAAAACAACGGTTAAATGGTTTGTTCTTTCAGCTAAAACCTCCGTTAATCGTCCTTTTCTCCGTTCGCTCACAAAACCTTCTAAGTATTGAGTGAGGGCATTTTGATATTCTAAATCCTGCATATGGCACAAAGATAAGGCTTTGGTTTATTTAAACGACCTGAAATCGGTAAAAAAGCCTTACATTTGTAAAAAATTACAAAATGTCAAGAGATAGTCAAGGACCAAGAAAAACGTTTTCAAAAAGTGGTTCGTCAGATTTTAATAAAAGAAAATCGTATTCAAGTTCAGATAAATCAAAAAAATCAGATTCATCAGAAAGAAAACCTTACGAAAAACGTGAAGGCGGTGAAAAAAGACCATATGCAAAACGCGAAGGTGGAGGTTACGAAAGTGCTGGACCTCGCAAATCGTTTGGTGATGGAGAAAGAAAACCATATACTAAACGTGAAGATGGAAAATATGAAAGTGCTGGACCTCGTAAATCGTTTGGTGATGGAGAAAGAAAACCATACGCAAAACGTGATGACGATGAAAAAAGACCATA
The DNA here is from genome assembly GCA_903928655.1 of uncultured Bacteroidota bacterium. Taxonomy (GTDB): domain Bacteria; phylum Bacteroidota; class Bacteroidia; order B-17B0; family Aurantibacillaceae; genus UBA4416. The sequence continues at coordinate 12,826 of CAIYSA010000439.1, read as the reverse complement.
TGTAAAACGTGAGGATGGAAAATATGAAAGTGCTGGGCCTCGTAAATCATTTGGTGATGGGGAAAGAAAACCTTATGCAAAACGTGAAGATGGGGAAAAAAGATCTTATGTGAAACGTGAAGGAACTAGTTACGGAAGTGATGGCCCTCGTAAATCATTTGGTGATGGAGAAAGAAAACCTTATGCAAAACGTGAAGATGGAGAAAAAAGATCTTATGTGAAACGTGAAGGAACTAGTTACGGAAGTGATAGTCCTCGTAAATCTTTTGGTGATAGTGAAAGAAAGCCTTATGCAAAACGTGAAGATGGAGAAAAAAGATCTTATGTGAAACGTGAAGGGAATAGTTACGGAAGTGATAGTCCTCGTAAATCATTTGGTGACGGAGAAAGAAAACCTTATGTAAAACGTGAAGGTGGAAGTTTTGAAGGGTCAAGACCTCGTAAGAGTTTTGATGATGGAGAAAAAAGACCATTTACAGCAGATAGAAAAGTAAAAGGAGAATACAGAGATTTTGATAAACCATATGAACCAAAATTATCAAGAGATCAAAAAGTTGTAGAAAGATCAAAAAAATCAGGTCCATCAAAAACATCGACTCAAAAAAATGTGAGTGATGATGCCGTTCGTTTAAATCGTTATGTTGCTAATTCAGGTGTTTGTTCTCGTAGAGAAGCAGACGTTTTGATTGCAACAGGAGTAGTTTCGGTAAACGGTAAAATTGTTACTGAAATGGGATACAAAGTAAACCCAACAGATGTTGTAAATTATGGTGGTGTTCCGATTAAAAATGAAGTAAAAAAATATTTGGTTTTAAATAAACCGAAAGATTATATTACAACAATGGATGATCCAGAAGAACGTAAAACTGTTATGGAATTAATTCGTAAAGCTTGTAAAGAACGTTTATATCCAGTTGGCAGATTAGACAGAAATACAACTGGCGTTTTGTTATTTACTAATGATGGTGATTTAACATCTAAATTAACACATCCAAAATTTGGTGTAAGAAAAATATACCACGTTATTTTAGATAAGCGAATTTCATCTGAAGATTTTAAAACAATTTCTGAAGGATTTGAATTAGCTGATGGCTTTATTAAACCTGATGCAATTGAATATGTGGGAGAAGGAAAATCAGAACTTGGTGTAGAAATTCATAGCGGAAGAAATCGTATTGTTCGTCGTATTTTTGAACACTTAGGTTACGAAGTAATGAAATTAGATAGAGTTGCATTTGCAGGTTTAACTAAAAAAGATTTACCACGTTCTAAATTTAGATTTTTAACACCTAAAGAAGTAGATTTCTTAAAAATGTTAGGATAAACTAAGTTTCATAAAAACTAAAAAAACTGTGATTGAAATTCAATCACAGTTTTTTTATGATAAATTATCAAAAAAAAATACTGAAAAATTTGCATTAAGGATTGCTGTGAAAATACTTTTGGTAGCTGAGCTGGACTCCACTGAGCTTGCCGAACGTGTCGAAGCTCAAAAAGATTGCAACGAAAAGCCTGGCCGAAGGCAACGCCCTAATTATTTTTATTGTTTAAGAAATCTATTAATCTTAATTTCGTTTTATAACTCAACAATTCTTATGAAAAAAATATATTATTTATCAACCTGTGATACATGTAAGCGCATTATTAATGAATTAGAATTAAAAGAAAAAGGATTCATTTTTCAGGATATAAAAACGGAAAAGATTTCAGAAAGTCAATTGGAAGAATTAAAAAAAATGTCAGGCACATACGAAGCCTTATTTAGTAAGGTTTCCCGCAAATACAAAGAGCTCAATTTATCTTCAAAACAACTAACAGAAACAGAAATAAAAAATTATATTTTAGATGAGTATACATTTTTAAAACGTCCAGTTATTTTAGTCAATACTAAAATTTTTATCGGCAATTCAAAACTAGTGATTGAAGCCGTTAAAAAAGAATTACTGTAAAAAGAAACCACTAATCCTGATTTTTCAGTTTTACCATTGTTAAAATCGTAGCAATACCAACCGTTTGTCCTACTTGATCAACAGCATCAAATTTCTCTAACACCTCCATTGAACTCGCATCATAAATATCAACTACCCATTTTACAATACCTACTTTTACTTCTTCACCATTAGCTGCAGTTAAGGGTTTATCGTTTTCAATTTTTTCTTTACAAGTAAATTTCACACCGATGGTCATTCCAGGATAAATGGGGCGAGTAAAACGACACTCATCAATACCATAATTTAGTAATACAGGGCCTTTTGGCGGATCAACAAATAAACCAGCTGCCTTCGCTAAAATAAAATAACCATGAGCAACGGTGCGTTTAAAAATGGTCCCTTCTAATGCATCTGGTTGTAAATGCGCATAAAATTTATCTCCTGTTAAGTTAGCAAAGTTTACTAAATCATCTTCGGTTACTGTATGTGTTGGTGTGATGGTTGTTTCACTTACTTCTAAATCTTCAAAGTATTGGCGAAACGGATGGACATCTTTAATAATCATTTTAGCTCCAACTTGGTAGCTGTTTAAAATAGAAGTAATCATTGAAGGAGAACCTTGTATCGCAGTACGTTGCAAATAATGAAACACACCGCGTTTTCCGCCCATCTCTTCGCCACCACCTGCTCTACCTGGGCCACCATGAACCAATAGCGGCATTGGAGAACCATGACCTGTACTTTCTTTTGCACATTCATTATTCAAAACCAAAATACGACCATGCATACAAGCTGCACCAATTGTGTATTTACGAGCAATTGTAGGATCCGCAGTAATAATTGAACTTACTAAAGATCCTTTTCCCATTTTTGCTAATTGAATAGCATCCTCAATGGTTTTGTAAGGCATAATGGTACTTACCGGACCAAAGGCTTCAATATTATGACAATCCGTATTTGTAAATGGTTTATCATTATAAAAAATAATTGGTGGCATAAATGCACCTTTATGTTTATCAGCACCTTTCACTTCAAAATTTTCGAAATTACCAATGATAATTTTTTGAGTTTTAGAAAGTAGTTCAACTTTTTCTTTTACTTCAATTAATTGTGATTGCCCTGCTAAAGAGCCCATACGAACACCTTCAACATTTGGATCTCCAATTACATTTTGCGCTAAGCGTTTACCTAAAGCAATTTGAACATCTTCAACCATGTTCTCAGGAACAATGATACGACGCACAGCTGTACATTTTTGTCCAGCTTTTGTTGTAATTTCTCTGGCAACTTCTTTAATAAAAATATCAAACTCAGGCATTGATGGTGTCACATCTGTACCTAATACACAACAGTTTAAAGAATCTGCTTCCATATTAAAGTGAACAGCTTCTTGCAACAAACGTGGATGGGCTTTTAGCATTTTGCCTGTTGATGCCGAACCTGTAAACGTAACGATATCCTGACTTTCTACATGATCTAAAATTCCGTTTGCGCTTCCACAAATTAATTGCAAAGCACCTTCTGGTAATATTTTACTAGCTATGATTTCTTTAACAACTGCTTCCGTTAAAAAAGACGTTAAAGCTGCAGGCTTAACAATTGCTGGCACTCCAGCCAACCAGTTAACCGCCACTTTTTCTAACATTCCCCAAACCGGAAAATTAAAGGCATTAATATGAATAGCTACTCCTTCTTTTGGAACACAAATATGATGACCAATAAATGTATTATTTTTTGACAAACGCGCTACATCACCATCGTAACAAAATGTTTCGTTAGGGAATTGGCGACGTAAGGAAGCATAGGTAAATAAATTTCCAATACCACCTTCTATATCCACCCAACTATCAACACGCGTTGCACCAGTTGCCCATGATATTTTATAAAACTCTTCTTTTTTACTTTGCAAATGCATAGCTAATGCCTTTAGCATTAAACCACGTTGTTGAAACGTCATGTTGCGCAATTTTGGACCACCAACAGTACGTGCATAATGGCACATAGCACCAAAATCTAATCCTTTGCTACTTACTGTTGCAATAGCTTCGCCAGTAATTGCATTATATAATTCTTGTCCGTTTTCGGAACCAGATGCCCATTGCCCTAAAGCGTAATTTTGTAATTTGTTCATATAAATACGTGTAAAATAATACGCATTAAATATAAAAAAATTGAGGGAATAAAAGGGCTTTTTTCTATTAAATCAAGAACAAGAATATGAGCAGGCAATCTAGAGCTACTAAATACCATTTAACTATTCAGTTTCCATATTTTCAAAAACTATATTCTTACCTTACCAATATTAATCACTTCTAATTTTGTAATTCTTAACATTCATATATTGGTTTAATTAATCAACATCCTTATTTTAGTTGGATGAAAGTCATCTGTTTCCTTTTTATATTTCCAACTTTTGTTTTCGGACAAGGAATCTTTTCATTAACAAAAGAGGTAGAAACAAAAGGTTATACACAAGCGATTGCAGAATATATTAAAGCAATTTATGCAAAAGATAAAACTAGTTTTGATACTTTGTTTATAGGCAAACACGAAGACTTTCCAAATATTGAATTACCGAACACAATTCAAAACACAAAAATTGTTTTACTGACAAGCAATGAGGCTGAAAAAAAATTCCAATACCGAAAATCATTTACATACATCAATATGATTGGTGATTTTTGGAAAAACACATGCAATTTCAAACTCGTTGTTTTTATTACTGAAAAGTTACCCTTAAAAATTAATTGGTGGCCTTTACATGATTGCATTATAGATTTTACATACAGTTTTAAAAAAAACGTATTTGACCTAAAAACATTAAGGTTCGACTATTCTTATTCAAATAAATACACCGAAAAAAAATAGATTCCATTTAGGTTCAAATAATATAAGCTCTTTTGAAAATTAAAGCAAGATTGTATCATTATTTCACACCTGTCAGGTTTCAAAAACCTGACAGGTGTATTCAATCCAATAGAATTAAACTATACCAATCTCTTCAAAAAGAATGTTCCAAAAGGCACTAATGACAATAAAAAAGAAAGCGCCGCATTTTTAAAAGACATTTTCACTTTAAAAAACATAAGGGCTAACAAAATCATAAATGCTACAAATAATACACCGTGTAACATCCCTACAGGACGAATATACTCAGGCATATTAAACATATATTTTAATGGCATTGCAATAAAAAGCAATATCAAATAACTGTAACCTTCGATTTTTCCAATTTTCAAAAACCAATTGGTAATATTTTCATTTGTTTGAGGTTGAAACATATTAAAATATTTATTTTATGATTCACTGATTAATTGTGGAGCAACCATAAATTTTTCAATCATTGCTTCTATTCTTTCAGAATATTTATTTGTAAAAATTAAATGCTGGCATTTGGGCAAACTATCTGATAACCTGTGAATATAACCTTGATGTAAATTTTTAACAACAAGTTCAGTATCATCAATAGCAAATAATTTAACTTTTGTAATATTAATATTTTTACGGAAATAAATTTCCATAATACGTTTTGGTGTTCCAATTACAACATCGGCACCAATATAAATATCTTCATTTTGCTTATCAATTTTCCCACCTTCATGTGCTGTATGAATTCTTAAATTAGAGCCTTCTGATAATAATTTAAATTGATTTTCCATTTCAATTGCATGTTCCACACTTGGAACAATAATTAAAGCACGAGCGGCATCTTCAAAAGGCGCTTTCAATTTATGAATGGTTGTAATAACAAGAGCAGTTGTTTTTCCTGTTTTATTAGGACTTTCAATAATTAAATCGGCTCCACTATTGATTTTAGAAATTATTTTTAATTGTAAAGGAGTTGGTTCAATTATTTTATTTTCGGTAAGTGCAGCAGCTAAATTCTTACTAATTTTTTTTATTAAGGTATTCATCTTTATTTTTTAATATTCTTATAGTAGTCATTAAAAAATTGATGATTGCATTTTATTTGAAATTTACCCAAACAGTTTACTAAACACTTCTTCCATTTTAGTAACCGCAACAACATCAATTTTTAACTGCTTTAAATTTAAGCCTTTTAAATTATAAGTTGAAATAAATATTTTCTCAAATCCCAGTTTCTGTGCTTCAAAAATGCGTTGTTCAATTCGGCTTACAGGCCTGATTTCACCTGTTAAACCCACTTCGGCAGCAAAACACACATTTTGAGGAATAGGTAAATCCTCATTACTTGATAATACAGCGCAAACTAAAGCTAAATCAATACCTGGATCTTCAACTTTTATTCCACCTGCAATATTAATAAACACATCTTTTGCACCTAATCTAAACCCACAGCGTTTTTCTAAAACCGCCAAAAGCATGGATAATCTCCTTAAATCAAAACCGGTTGAAGACCGTTGTGGAGTGCCATAAGCGGCAGTACTTACAAGGGCTTGAGTTTCAATTAATAAAGGTCTGTTGCCTTCTAAAGTTGCGGCAATTGCAACACCGCTCGTAGCCTCGTTTCTGTCTGTAATTAAAATTTCAGAAGGATTTAAAACCTCTTTCAAACCATCTCCATTCATTTCGTAAATACCCATTTCATTGGTACTTCCAAACCGATTTTTAGTAGCACGCAATAATCTGTAAATATGGTTTCTATCGCCTTCAAACTGCAAAACGGTATCAACCATATGCTCCAATACTTTTGGACCAGCCAAACTTCCTTCTTTTGTAATATGACCAATCATAAAAACTGGGACATTTGTTTCTTTTGCAAAGCGCAAAAATTCGGCAGCACATTCTCTCACCTGACTTACACTTCCTGGGCTACTATCAATATAAGCCGTGTGTATCGTTTGAATAGAATCAATAACAACCAGTTGTGGCTGAACAATATTTATTTGAGTAAAAATATTTTGAGTATTGGTTTCCTGAAGGATAAAACAATTTTCGGTTGTAACGCCAATTCGTTCGGCGCGCATTTTAATTTGCTGTTCGCTTTCTTCTCCACTTACATAAAGCACTTTTAAATTCTTTAAACGCAAAGCTAATTGTAACATCAAAGTTGATTTTCCAATTCCAGGTTCTCCACCAAATAAAACTAAACTTCCGGGCACAATACCGCCACCTAAAACGCGTGTTAATTCTTGTCCGGGAACAGGAATACGAGGAAATTCAGAAATTCCAATTTCTTGTAATAAAACAGATTGATTTGATTTATGATTTTCGTGTTTGTTTGCCGAAAATAATTGTAATCTGTCGTTTTTTGTTTCCTTATGAATCACTTCTTCTACAAGTGTATTCCATTCGTTACAACTATTGCATTTACCAGCCCATTTGGCTGCTTGAGCGCCACAACTTTGGCAAAAATAAGAGGTTTTTGTTTTCGACATATTCTGATTTTTATAAATCAAAAGTAATGCGTTTTATAGTATTGTATTGCTACAATTTGTAGAATGTTTAATATTCGATATCTAAATCAAATCTTTTTTTAAGTTCGAGAAGCATTGGATTTTTTTCGGACATCAATTTAAATTTATCCATTGGCTTGTATGCCTTTAATGAATCGACTGTTTCTAAAACTTTTATTTCTAACTGGGCTTGTTTATTCTTTAAAATTGTTCTTATTTCATCCAACATATCTTGCTTAATGGTTGTGAGCATTTCGCGTTGAACTTCATTATTTAATTCAATTAAAATAGTTGGAAATCTGAAGCTAATTTTACTTGAAGTTAGTGTGGCGTATAATTGTCTATTTCCACTTTGCATTTTTAATTCAGCAAACTGTTTAACGCCATTGAGAGCACTTTCTTCAGTCAATTCTAAATCGACTTGGATAACAGTAACAGTATTTACATCGGGAACGGTTGTATTATTTATTTGCTTAACAGGAACATTATCTTGTAATAAAAACTGTGATTTAATTTTCAGTTCATTAAAACCGATAACTGGTTTATTAGTAGTTTGGATTTGTGGAATTGCATTAAATTTTGCTACAGGAATTGCTTGTTGATTAGTTTCGCCTTCAGCTTGAGAACTATTAGAATCTACAAACTCATCTTTTTTTTTTCCGCATTTGAGTGTGCGGCAGTTAAATTATTAATTTGAAAAAGTGTCATTTCAACCTGCAATCGCTGGTTTTTAGCAGACTTATAATTTACATCGCATTTGCTAATAAAATTTAACGAGTTTAATAAAAAAGGAATTTCGCACAACAAAGCTTGCTCTGAAAACCGTTGTTTTAATTGTTCACTAACCTCAAGCAACTGAACGGTATATTGATCTTTGCTAACTAATAAATTCCTCAAGTGTTCGCCAAATCCAACAATAAAATTATGTCCATCAAACCCTTTTTTCAAAATCTCATCAAAGGTTACCATAATTTCACCCATGCGATTATTTAAAACTGCATCCGTCAATTTAAAATAATATTCATAATCAAGAACGTGTAAATTTTCTACAACAGCCTTGTAAGTTAAATGATTTCCAGTAAACGTAACCATCTGATCAAAAATAGAACAAGCATCACGTAAACCACCATCAGCCTTTTGAGCTATTATATTTAATGCTTCTTGCTCGTAGGTAATGTTTTCTGTTTTAGCGATATATGCTAATTGCTCAGCAATATCTTCAGCCTTTATTCTATTAAAACTAAATACCTGACAACGAGATAAAATAGTTGGAATAATTTTATGTTTTTCTGTGGTTGCTAAAATAAATTTAGCATGTTTTGGTGGTTCTTCTAATGTTTTTAAAAACGCATTAAATGCATTCGCAGAAAGCATATGAACCTCATCAATAACATACACCTTGTAATCACCTAATTGTGGTGCAAACCTTACTTGGTCAACTAAATTACGAATATCATCAACTGAGTTATTTGATGCCGCATCTAATTCATAAACATTTAATGAAGCGCCTGAATCAAAAGACAAACATGATTCGCAAGCTCCACAAGCTTCACCATCAGTCGTTAAATTTGTACAGTTTATTGTTTTTGCGAAAATACGAGCGCAGGTTGTTTTACCAACACCGCGTGGCCCACAAAACAAGTAAGCTTGTGCAACCTTCCCATTTTTAATAGCTTGTTTCAGTGTATTGGTTATATGGCTTTGCCCTACAACCGTATTAAACAGTTGCGGACGATACTTACGAGCCGATACAATAAAATTATCCATATTGAGGAACTAAATTTACACTAAAAAATGCGATAAAAAAGGTTAAATTATTAACTGATTGTGAATAAGTATCTATATTTGGAATATGCGTTTTTTCACAAAAAAATACAATTTTTTTTCTTTTCTAGGAATATTATTATTTTTTAATAATTCATTTGCTCAAGAAGTAACCGTTCGGGGCGAAATAGTAGGCGCAGATAGCTCAACCGCTATTCCATTTGTATATGTTATAAATACAAATACAGGGCATGGAGAAATGAGCGATGGCAATGGGAAATTTTTCATTAATGCAGATGTTTGTGATTCCATCATTTTTTCCTTTATTGGCTATAAACGATTAAAGATTCCTGTAAAAAAATTATTTCATGGCGAAGGTTCTCAATGTAAAATTATTATGAATGAAACAACTTATAATTTAAACCAAGTTGTTGTGAGTGATTTTAAACTCAAACCTTACGAAAACGAATATATGAAACGTGTTATAAGTGGATCTAAAATATCAACTATCAACGCCATTCAAAGTCCAATTACAGCTCTATATATGCAGTTTAGTAAAAAAGGAAAAGAACAACAAAAACTCGCTAAAATTTTTGAAGACATATTTATACAAGAAGAGATTGGTAAAAAATTTAATGGGGAAACACTTCGCAAATTAACAGGCGATGAAAATATTGATTTTGAGAAATTTAGAAAATATTGTTATTATTTAAGTAATGATTTCATCATAAATAACGAAGGTTACGATTTATATTACCGAGTTATGGATTGCTATTACCGATGGAAAGAAGAAGGAAAAGGGAAATAATAGCTTTAAATTAAAGTCTCAATTGCTTTAGGCAAGAATTCCATTTCTAATTCATGTATTTTTTTTGCTAAAGTTTCAACCGTATCATTTTCATCTAAAGTACATTCTTTCTGCAAAATGATCTCACCTTTATCATATTCTTCATTTACAAAATGAATGGTTATACCACTTTTAGTTTCTTTATTTGCAATAACAGCTTCATGAACAAAACTTCCATACATGCCTTTTCCACCATACTTAGGCAATAAAGAAGGATGAATGTTTATGATTCTATTTGGAAATGCTTTAATAAATGCTTCTGGCATTTTTAATAAAAATCCTGCTAGCACGATAAAATCAATTTTTTCAGCCTCTAAAAATTCAATGATTTTATCAGTGTATTCATTGAGTGCGGTTTTACTAATTAATTGCACGTTTTTTTTATAGCGTTCGGCCTTTTCTATAACTCCTGCTTTATCATTATTAGTAACAACTAATTTTATTTTAACGCGTTTATCGTTAATAAAATATTTAAATAAATTTTCAGCGTTTGTTCCTCCTCCAGAAGCAAAAATGGCAATGTTAGTCATATTATTTATTTAACTTTTCCTATTCCATAATAAAAACCAAAGCCAATAGTAATCATACTTGTGCTCCATTTATTACTTATTCGTGAATAATCTAACCATTTATCAAAACCAGGATAAGCTGGGTTAAATTGCGAAAAATTATAATGGTAAGATATAAAACCTCCAAATCCAAAATTGGGTTCAACTAAAAAATTTACTCCAAAAAAGGGTTCAGCGAAAGAACTTGAAAACCCTGTAGGGTATTTTCCTTTTAAAGAATCAGCCTTATACACAATTCCTGAATACTTTGTTGAACTAGAGCCAGCATTTAAACCAATAGTTGTAAATCCTCTATCACTAAAAAAATGATCATAGCCAATTTTCAAATAGCCATTTTGCATTTGCATATTCGTATTTACGAATTGCTCACGAAAATGTTTTTGAGATTGAAAATAAATATGGCTATATCCTAAGCCTACATAAAAACTTGAAAACAATGTGTAATTAACGCTTATATCTGATGATACAACGGCTGAAAAAGAACTTCTTAATGCCTTACTAGAAACAACTTTTGGAATACCAACACTTGCTCTTACTGAAAATTTTGGTAATTTATTAACTTTAATATCATCTTGCGCCCATAAAGATAAACTCAAAACACTAACTATTAAAAAAAATAAAAACCTCATATTTCGAAAACGAAAATTATATTTGTTTATTGCCTTAAAATTAAGTGCAATTTTCACTAAGCAAACTTAGATTCAAAATGTTTCATCACATCTACTAAAACCTGAACGCTTTCTAATGGCAATGCATTATACATGGAAGCTCTATAACCACCAACATCTCTGTGACCACGAATACCACTAATATTTGCCTCTTTCACTAATTTATCAAATTCAGGTTCAAGTTCAACTTTATTTAAAAGGAAACACGCATTCATATTACTTCTGTCCTCAACAGCAGTTGTGCCAACAAACTGAGTATTTCTATCAATTTCATTATATAATAAATCAGCTTTTTGTTGGTTAATTGCTTCAATCCAGCTCACGCCACCGTGTTGTTTTAACCAACGCAAGGTTAACATAGTTACATAAATTGGGAATACTGGTGGCGTATTATACATACTTCCTCCTTTAATATGAACTTGATAATCCAACATCGATAACATTTTACGGCCGGTTTTTCCTAAAATCCCTTTCTTAACCATTACCATTGTGCTACCTGCAGGGCCAATATTTTTTTGTGCCCCAGCATAAATTAATGAAAAATCTTTTGCATTAATTTTACGACTAAATATATCAGAACTCATATCACAAACCAAAGGAATATCACATTTAGGAAATTCTTTTAATTGTGTTCCGTAAATAGTATTGTTTGACGTGATATGCAAATAATCTGCATCCTTAGGAATTTCATACCCTTTAGGAATGTAGTTAAAGTTTTTATCTTCAGAAGAAGCAATGACATTAGTATTACCAATAATTTTAGCTTCTTTTATTGCTTTACTTGCCCAAACACCAGTATTTACATAAGCAGCTGTACCACTTTCTCTTAATAAATTATAAGGAACCATCGCAAACTGAAGACTAGCTCCACCGCCTAAGTACATAACATCATAATCATCACCAACCTCAAATAAATCTTTAATTAATTGGTGAGCTTCATCAATAACAGCTTCGTAATTTTTACTACGGTGAGAAATTTCTAATAATGATAAATTTAAATTATCAAAATTTAAACATGCAGCTGATGCTTGTTGCAATACTTCTAAAGGTAAAATACCTGGTCCAGCACTAAAATTATGGATTTTTGACATAAGAGTTTTGTTTTTTATTGAAGGCTAAATTAATAAATTAATATCAATTTCTCCTAATCAAAAAACAACCAATTTATACCAAATTTAAACGCTCTGTCGTTTTGTATGTAATTTGGGGTTAGGCTGTAATTACTTCCAAATAAGCCTTGTGTAACGTGGTCAATCTTTACAAAAAATCGAACGGGTTTAATTCGGGCAGTTAAAAAGAAATCAACATACGGATAATTACCAACTGTTTTTTGAGTTTGAACATAATGCATATTTAATGCCGGCGAATAAGCCATACCATTAAACTCGCTAAAATAAGTGCCATTAAAACCTACTTGAAGTTGTAACGCATTTTTAAATAAATTTCCCTGATAATACAAAGCGGAATTTAAAATATGACTTGGTAAACAGGTTATTGCCTGATAAGAAGATGATTGGTAATTATACTTTACATTAAATCCTAAATGCTTAAACAACAGAAAATCTTTATAAATAAATGCAGATAAATTTTGAATAGTGGTTGAAGTTTGATCTGGAACAATAGATTCACTAAAATATAATTGATTTTTGATTTGTTGAGAAATAATACC
>CAIYSA010000438.1 GCA_903928655.1 uncultured Bacteroidota bacterium | reverse complement strand
TAAAAAGTTAAATCTTAAAATAGATTTCAGGTCTTTTATTCATGTGGAAGGTATTCCTGCAAAAGATTTTCGTAAAGAAAAAATTAGCCCCTTAGATTTTACCGCTGTTATTTTTACCAGTAGAAATGCAATAGATCATTACTTTAGAGTATGTGAAGAAATGAGAATTGAAGTGCCAGCCGAGATGAAATATTTTTGTATTACGGAGGCTGTAGCCCTTTATATGCAGAAGTATGTGCAGTATCGTAAAAGAAAAATTTCCATTGGTAAACAAACAACCGCAGATTTAATAGAATTACTTAAAAAGCATAAAACTGAAAAGTTTTTTTATCCTTGTACAGATGTTTATACCGATAGCATTCCAGTATTTTTAAAAGATAATGGGTATGATTTTTCGGCAGCTGTAATTTATAAAACCGTTTGTAGCGATTTATCTGATTTAGCAGAAGTGAACTACGACATGATTGTATTTTTCAGTCCATCTGGGATCAAATCTTTATTTAAAAACTTTCCAGATTTCAAACAAAATAATACCCGATTAGCTACTTTTGGCCCTACAACTGCTAAAGCAGTAACAGACGCTGGCTTAACTATTAATGTACAGGCGCCAACTCCTGCATTTCCTTCCATGACCATGGCCATCGAAGATTATGTTAAAAGAATGAATAAGTAATTGCTTTTTATCGCTTCAAAACACTCATATTTAGCTTTTTAATACATTTATTTCCATTTTTTTATTCCAGCTTTGCATTTTTTGCGGGTTAAAAATTTGCATATTTTGATTATTATACTAATTTTGAACTCCTTGACCATTGTCGAGGGAGCTAAAGAGATCGAATGAAAAACAGAATTCTAACCCTATTTTTACTTGCTAGTAGCTTGCTTTTTACAGCAAAAGATACGAGCGCACAGCAGGATCCTCAATATTCGCATTACATGTTTAACAGTTTTGTTTTTAATCCATCTTTGGCTGGAAACAAACCTTCATTGAGCATGGTTGGATTATTTCGTTCACAATATGTTGGTTTCGATGGTGGACCACAAACACAAACTATTTCAGCACACATGCCAGCACCAAGTTTAAAAGGTGGAATTGGTTTACATATTATCAACGACCAAATTGGCTTTGAAAGAAATTTACATTTTGCAGCATCTTATGCCTATAAATATGAGTTACCTACAGGAAATTTATCAGTAGGTGCTACTGTAGGATTTATTCAAAGAACCTTAGATGGATCTAAATTAAAAGCGCTCACACCTGGAGATCCATTGATTCCTGCAGGTTCTGTGAATGCAGTAAAACCAGATTTCAATTTGGGTTTAACCTACAACACAGAGTCTTATTACGTTGGATTTTCTACCACACATTTAACCACACCAAATATGAGTTTTGATGTTCCCGGAACTTCAGAATACAAAAGTGTGGTGCATTATTATTTAACTGGTGGATATAATTTTGTATTGAGTCCAAGTATTGAAATTAAGCCTTCAGTAATGATTAAAATGGCTAGAACTTCTTCATTTGATATTAATGCACTTGCATTTTATAATCAAAAATACTGGGGTGGTTTATCTTATCGTTTAAATGATGCGATAGTAGCTATTGCTGGAATGAACTTAACCGAAAGAATTAAAATGAGTTATTCTTACGATTACACAATATCAAATTTGAGCTTAACTTCTAATGGAAGTGCTGGTTCACATGAAATAATATTAGGATATGATGTAGTATTTGTCAAAAAAATAAAGACAGATGTGATCATAAAGACGCCTAGATTTCTATAAAAAGCAACAATTTATCGTAATAAATGAAGGTAAAAAGCGTTTAAATTAGCTTTGAAGCCGGTTTTTTATAGTTTATTAACAAAAAAGGCACTTTATTAACATTCTTTCTTTTGAAAATAGGTTTAAAATGCTATTTTTGTTTTTACGGCTCAATACAAATAAATAAATTAAAGCAAAAAT
>CAIYSA010000437.1 GCA_903928655.1 uncultured Bacteroidota bacterium | reverse complement strand
TGATTCTTTTTTTACTTTAATAATTTTTGTTTCATCAGGAGATTGAGCCAAAAAATTTGCTGAGCTAAACGCCAAAATTAAAGCAAAGAATATTGAAAGTGATTTCGCCAATTTACAATGAATTTAATTTTTCTTTTATCATTTCAAATGCATCTTTTGCATGGCCATTTTTATCAATAAATGGTTTTAATATTTCTTGAGCTTTTGATAATATTGTTTTGTCTATCTCGGCATCCATTTCCGTTATAACTGTAAAAGCTTCAAAAGATACATTAAAATCTGTAGAGCAAATTAAATCAACAAAAACTAAATAATCTTTACTAAAGTCTATTCCGGTTTCCCAACATGCAGCAATAATTAGTGCTTTTTGTTGTAAGTTTTTTGTTTTGGAAATAGCAGATAATAATAATGCGTTTGCTTTATTTGCTTTTAATTTAACTAAGGCTTCATCCTTTTCTTCCCGTGTAGCTTTATTATTTATTATAATTGAAATGAAATCAGCATTTTGAATATCTTTTTTACTTCCATCATCACCACCAATAATGAGTGTGGCATATTCTTTTTCATCAAATAATTTTGCTGGATCAATTTCTGGTATAATATCACCTTTTAATTCTTCAGGTAATTCGTCTAGGTTAAAATTTTCGTTATGTGTCATTTTTATTTTTATTGCAGAATGTAAAATTAGTAAATTAAAAATGATATTTTATATGTTTTACTTTAGAGTTTTTTTGTTTTTAATTGAATGCTAGAGCCTTCTTATATCTATATTATGATCGAAGACGCTCGCAATTGCATGCATTTATTTTTTAATATAAATCCCTAAAGACTCATCATATCTTTCAGTTTCACTGCTTGTCTACGAGATATTTCAACTTCTTGGCCACCTTTTAATTTCACCATTAAGCCACCATTAAACCAGGTTTCAATGCTTTCAATCCAACTTAAATTTATAATATGTTTTCGGCTGGCTCTAAAGAAATGTTTTTCGTCTAACCTTTCTTCTAAACTATTTAAACTTCTTAAAATTAATGGTCTAAAAGTATCAAAATAAACCCTCACATAATTCCCTTCGCTTTCAAATAAACGGATATTACTCAGTTTAACAAACCATGTTTTTTCACCGTCTTTAATAAAAACTTTATCAGATTCTGTTAAAGGAGTTGTGTTTTCTTTTTTTTCGTAAGTTTCCTTTTGAGTTAATTTTTTTATGGTTTCAGCTAATCTTTCAGGAGAAACTGGTTTTAATAAATAATCGAAGGCGTTTACTTCAAATGCTTTAATAGCATATTCATCATGTGCGGTTACAAATACAACGTCTGGCAGCGCAGATACTTCTTCAATGAGCTCTAATCCTGTTTTAACAGGCATTTGCATGTCTAAAAAAATAACATCAGGATTTAATTCTGCAATTTTTTCTTTTGCAGATTGGGCATTATTGCACTCAGCAATAATTTCAATATCTTTGTATATTGATAATAAATTTTTAAGTTCTTGTCGCGCTAGGCGTTCGTCATCAATTATTATTGCTCTCATGTTTTCGTATTATAAATTAAAAAAATTAAAGTTTAATTGTTAATTCACTTATTACATTTTTGTAGTCAAAATTTTCTAACTTAAAATTTGCTTTGTTTCCGTAAAGTATCTTCAATCTATTATTTGTGTTTTCAACACCAACTCCTAGCAGCGAGTGGCTATTTGAAATGAGCTGGCCAGTGTTTTTAACTGAAATTTTAAAAGTATCATCTTCCAATGTGGCTTTAATAATAATCTCACCACCATCAACCAAATTGCTAATCCCATGTTTGATTGCATTTTCAACTAATGTTTGAATCATCATTGGTGGAATTGGAATTTGTAAGGTTTTCGGGTCAATATCTAAATCAAAAGTAAGTCGTTCTTCATATCTTATATGCTCGAGTGCTAAATAATCGGTTACTAATTTTATTTCTTCCTCAAATGCAATAAATTTATTTTTATGCATCATTAATGTGTTACGCAAAATATTTGATAATTGAGTAATTGTAGTTTTTGCTTTTTTAGGATCTTCATCAACTAATGCCCTAATGCTATTTAAGCTATTAAACATAAAGTGTGGATTTAATTGAGATTTCAGTGTGTTTAATTCAATTTCATTTTTGTTTGCCTCCAATTTTAAATTTTGAATTTCAGTTTTTTTGTAGTTATTAAAATAGTGAAATCCAAAATAAATAACCGACCAAATAATAAAAATTAAC
>CAIYSA010000436.1 GCA_903928655.1 uncultured Bacteroidota bacterium | reverse complement strand
TTGTTTTGCTATGCATCATCTCATCGTTGATACTGTTAGTTGGCAAATTATCGCGCGAGACTTGGAGATTCTTTATAACGGTGGAGAGCTTGGTTCCAAAAGCTTCAGCTATAAACAATGGGCGCAAGCAATTCAGGATTATACGCCAAGTGTAGAGGAAAAAAAATATTGGAATCAAATATCACTAGAAGTATTGAATTATAATAAAAGAACCCATATACAGAGTTTTGGGCATCAAACAATTGTCACAACTTATACAAGTGAAAATTTAAGCAGTTTTAATAGTACTATTTTAACCAGTGTTTACCATTCCCGGCGCAGCTTCGCGCTTCTATTACCAGGATTTTAAAATCACATCACGTGATTTAATCTAAGATACTTATTTCAAGTATTTTCTATGATTATCAGTAATAAATCCAACTCATAAATTGATGAGATCCTCTTAATTTTTTTCTATTGTTAAAAGAAATAATTTTTCGAAAACCATAAAAATCTTACACGCATTATCATACAATATAATTTGTATTTATTATGAACTAAATTATTATTCCCTTTATAAAAATAATTTTTTACGAAAACAAAATCAAAAATTTAAAAAACAATATGAAAACATTTTTAAACCATTCTAAACCTATTCATCATGAAAACAACAACCCGCATTTCAGCAGCACTCCTTGTGCTATCAAGTTTAATGGCAAGCGGCCAAGCAATCAGTCCATCTTATACGATTGATAGTTTAGCAAGTTTTAATAAAACTATTTGGACCAATTTTTATAACTCACACCACAGCTCCGCACTCGAATTACCCGAATTTTTAAAATCACACCAACGTGATTATATCAAAGAGACTTATTTTCCAAGTTATCTCAGATTACCAGGAATAAACTCAACTCCTCAATTAGCTTGTACAAATATCGATTTTGAAAATGGCAGTCTTTCCGGCTGGACTACTTCAACAGGTTACAATCCAATTTACAATCCTGCAGGCTGTTGCTTAACATCTGGCGGAGCTCAAGTAATAACTGCTGGTGCTGGTCTAGATCCATGTGGAGGATTTCCAGTTGTTGCACCTGGCGGAACTTTTTCTTTAAAATTAGGTGATAATAATACAGGAGGAATTGCAGATAGAATAGAGCAAACATTTTTTGTTACGCCATCAAATGCAAATTTTATGTATAAATATGCAGTCGTGTTTCAAGACCCAGGACATACTGTAATCGACCAACCGAGTTTTCAAGCAGAAATGGTTGATAGTTTAGGGAACCAAATTCCATGCACTTATTATAGTGTTTCGGCAGGAGCTGGAATACCAGGCTTTTTAAACTCTACAGGTTGTGCTGGAGTTGTTTATAAACCTTGGAGTAATGTAAGTGTTGATTTAACAAGTTACATAGGACAAAACGTTACCATCAAATTTACAACTCAAGATTGTGCTTTAGGTGGCCATTATGCCTACGCCTATATTGATGGAAGTTGTGCAAGTTTTAATATTAATCAAAGTAATATACTTTGCCAAGGAACAAATATACAATTAACCGCACCCTTAGGTTTTGCAACTTATAACTGGACTTTACCTGATTTAACAACACAAACTGGACAAATAATAACAACAAGTCTTCCTGGTGTATATGTTTTAACAATGACAACAATTACTGGTTGTCCAGGACCTACGTTAACCTATACATTAATAGAATTCCCGAAGCCAACTACAAGTTTTATATTTACTCAACCAACTCCTTGTTCATCAAATTTTTCTTTTACAAATTTAACTAGTATACCTTTTGGTTCAATTGCTTCTTCACTTTGGGGTTTTGGAGATACGGGAACATCAACTGCTACAAATCCTTTACACACTTATTCTGGATTAGGATCATATAGTGTTTCTTTAATTAGTATTTCAAATATGGGTTGTACCGATACTGCTTATCTTCCTGTTTCAATTCAACCTTTTCCAATTGCTTCATTTATTTCAAACACAGTTTGTTTAAATAGTAACACTACATTTACAAATACTTCAAACATTAGCTCAGGAGCAATTTCTAGCTACTATTGGCAATTTGGAGATGGAACCTCATCTGTTTTATTAAATCCTACCCATCTTTATAGCACAAGTGGCTCGTTTTTAGTTAGCTTAACAGTTACGTCATCATTTGGATGTAATCAATCTTATATACAAGTTGTAACCGTAAATCCATTGCCAAACGTTGTAATAACGGCAACAAATAATTGTTTAGGGATTACTACAACTTATACAAATTCTAGTTCTATTTCTTTGGGAACAATAACCAATTATTTATGGGATTATAATTTAGATGGAATTACTGATAATACTTTTTCGAATGGAAGTTTTACATTTTTAACTCCAGGAACATATACAACACAATTAACAGCAATTTCTAATTTTAATTGTAGTGCAACGCAAAATATAAGTATTGTTATTTATCCAAACCCAGTTGCAGCATTCTCAAATAATACTGTTTGTAATGGCTTGCCAACACTTTTTAATAATTCCTCAACAATAAGTAGTGGTTATATAAATTCCAATGTATGGCAATTTGGAGATTTAACAAGTTCGACTATTTTCTCACCATCGCATTTATATAGTTCTGCAATTTCATACAATGCATTGCTAACAGTTACAAGTAATTTTAATTGTAGTAATTCAGTATCCGGAATCGTTAATATTTATCCAAAACCTACAGTTAATTTTATTTCATCAATTGCCTGCTTAAATCAAGCTAGTGGATTTACTAATACAAGCAATATTATTAGTGGTTCAATAATTAAATACTTATGGGATTTTGATAATAATGGAATAAATGATGACTCCACAATTAATCCAACACATGTTTATCCAATTGCAGGAATTTCAAATTGTAAATTAAAGGCACTTTCAAATTTTAATTGTGTTAATGAAAATACAAACCCTGTTTTAGTTCATGCCAATCCAACTGCAAATTTTTATTGCCCTTCAACTTGTTTACCACAAACTACAAATTTCACAAATGTGTCAACAAGCACTGACGGACTTATAACTAGTTATAATTGGGACTTTAATGGCGATTTTTTAACAGATAATGTTTCTACGAATCCAAACTATATTTTTACTTCAGCAGGTAATTATGGCGTACAGTTAGAGGTACAAACTCAATTTGGATGCACAAATAAAATTATTAAATCTGTTTATGTGAATGCTACTCCGCAAGTTGTTTTTTCGGCACAAAACAATAAAGGATGTCCATTGTTGTGTGTGAATTTTACAAATAGTTGCAGTATAGGTTCAGGTGGAATATCCACTTACCAATGGATTTTTGGAGATGGAAGTCCTGCTGACTATTCAAGTAATCCTACACATTGCTACCAAACAGGAAATTATAATGTAACTCTAAAAGCAGTGTCTGATAGTGGTTGCGTGGCGAGTTCAACGCTTCCTAATTTGGTAAATGTATATCCTACACCAATTGCTGATTTTAATGTTACACCAACAACTGTTGATGTTACTGCTCCTTTAATTGAAGTGACTGATAAATCAATAGGTGCAAGTTCGGTTAAGTATATTTTTAGCGACGGTACAATTAAAAACGTTCCAAATTTTTCTCATTTTTTTGTAACTGATGATGCTAAAACAATTTTAATTATGCAAAAAGTAGTTAATACTTATGGTTGCAGGGATTCTATTGTAAAAGTATTAGATATAAAACCAGCATACGTTATTTATATTCCAAATGCATTTACTCCTAATAGTGATGGCTTAAATGACGGTTTTAAAGCTTTAGGTATGGGAATAAAAGATTTTAAATTACAAATTTTTGACCGTTGGGGCGAAATGGTTTTTGAAAGTGATGATATTAATAAAGCCTGGGATGGCACTATTAATAGCAAAGGAGATTATGAATCAACAAAAGAAGATGTTTACGTTTGGAAGGTTCAGGTAAAAGATTTACTAAGCAAGCAGCATGATTTAATTGGACATGTAACGCTAGTAAAATAAATGTTTGTTTTTTTATTTGGTTTAAGAGTGAATAAAACCCTGCAAATTTGTTTGCAGGGTTTTATTTTTTAAACCTCTGTTATTATTCTTTTTTCTTAACTTTACTCAGTTTTTATAAAATATAAAATAGGCACCATAGTTCAATGGATAGAATAAGCGTTTCCTAAACGTTTGATGTAGGTTCGATTCCTACTGGAGCCACCACCAACAGTTCAAGAACATTTAACTCGCTTTATTTCAATAATATAGCGAGTTTTTTGTTTCTGATTTAAAACTTTAAAAACGAACTTTTTTAGTGTTAATTATTAAATATCAATACGGTGAAAACTAGGCGTAAACAATTGTAAATACCTGATAAAATATGCAATGAGTTGATTGGCATTGAACTATTATTATCTTTATTGAACTATAGTTTATAAATTCGGTATTGAGTTTAAATTTATAATCATACTTCATTTATACATTATATTTGAGTAATACAAAAAAATTATAATGAAAAACGCCATTTCACTTTTAATAATAATCTTCTTAACACTTAGTGTTAAAGCTCAGTCTTCTCTGGAAATTGCAGTTTTAAAAGAATTAAATTCTTACAGAACTAAAAAGGGACTTTGCACTTTAAAAATAGATACTTCCCTTTCTGTATGTTCTGCATATCATGCAAAATATCTAACTAAAGTAAATAAGATCGGTATTAAGGACTTAACAGGTAAACCACACGATGAGAAGATAGACATTCCAAATTGGAAAGAACTTACCTTTGCTCAAAGAGATTCTGAGTTTAATAATACAGGCGAAAATAACCATATAAGTAAAGGTGAAGTTCAGACTAGATCAACCATACCATTCAAACCTGGAACCCCAGAAAAAGATATCGCTAAAAGAATTATACAGGGATTTCATAATTCACCGCCACACAAAGAAATTATAAATTCAGATTATGATACAGATTACGATTTACCTATTGTAGGTATCTCAGTAATTAAAAATCAGGATCAAATCGGAGGATATGATGTATATACAGTTGTTATTGATTTAGGTGTTAAATTTAATTACGTTAAAAAATAGAATTATTTTTTTTAGTTTACGTAATTACTAGTAATGAAGTCTCACCCAAAGTAAAAAACTAAAAATAGATTTTTAAATTCATAAATAATATTACTTAATAATTTAACTATATTTTATTCCTATTTATTGGATTTGCTTATTACTCTCTCATTGCTTTTTGAATACTTTCTAACGTCGTTGGTTTCTGGTAATCCTGTATCATTATAAAATACTTTAACCCCTCTTTTTCAAATACCGTAAAGTAATAGAGATCGAAATTAAAATCCATATTTTCTTGGCTATTAACATCATTGATAAATCCTTTTATGATTTTAGTTGAGTTATCTTTATAATCAAAAGGACCTATAAAATCTCTATACTTTTTCGGAAATTTAGCCTCTGAATACTCTTTTAAGGTTACAAATGGCCCAGAAACCCTTACTGAAGATGGATGTTTTCCAAGTTCAAATATAGCCTCATTATTAATTGCGCTATCTTTTTTCACTTCAAGGTAGATTATTTGTGACTTAATATCTAAAACATTAAATCTGTTTATTTTAGCATATTCTGGATGCTGCTTTTGCATAAATGTATCAATTGAATTACAAAAACGTTCAATTTCTGTTTGGGCATGTATTTTTAAAGATATTACTAATACGAATTGGACTGCAATTATTGCGATTATTTTTTTCATA
>CAIYSA010000435.1 GCA_903928655.1 uncultured Bacteroidota bacterium | reverse complement strand
CTTTGAATAGATTTAATTCATCCCAAATAGTAGGTTTTTTAAATCTTGGTCTATGTTTTAATAAAGTATCAATCATTGTATTACCAACCCAATGAATCTTATTCTTATTAACACCAGATTCTATCAAATTTTGACCGGCCTCAAGTGTAGTAGTAAAAAAATAATTAGTAATAGAATCCGTAACTAGCCTATTTATTTCTTCTGGCATAGTCCAGTCATTAGAACGAATGCCTGCTTCAACATGCGCTACAGGAACGTGTAATTTCTGAGCAACAATTGAACATGCCATAGTTGATGTTACATCACCCACTACAAGACACAAATCTGATCTCTCAGTCAATAACAACTTTTCATAACCAATCATTATAGAGGCAGTCTGCTCGGCTTGTGACCCCCCTCCGGCTCCTAGATTAACATCTGGCTGTGGTATACCTAATTGTTCAAAAAAACTATCACTCATATTCTTGTCATAATGTTGCCCAGTATGAATAAGTCTATAACTAATTTTATCTCCTCCCTTTTGAGCCTTATGAATAGCATCAATAATTGGTGCAATCTTCATAAAATTAGGACGAGCACCAGCAACTAAATCAATTTTCAATTTTATACTTTAATTTATAAATTAATATATATTAACCCAAGTACCCTTTTTTAAACTCTCAATTGCAGCAAAACTTGCCTTTGTAGTATTTACTATCTCATCAAAAGGTATGATTTGGTCACCCCCATTTTGGATTGAACTTAATAATAAATTAAATTGGTTTTGATGTCCTTTATCTTGACCAAAAGAAGATGAATTAAAGTTTTTAAACCCATAACCTTTTAGCTTTCTCCAGTTATCCATTACTAAAGTTTTTTCTTGATGATATACTTCAATTCTTTCTTTAGAATATGCCTTAGATCCATTAGAAAAATAATTAATTACTGCACTTGTTCCATTCTCATATTTTAATAAAATACTAGCATTATCTGTATTTTCATTAGTTTGTATACCCATTGAATTCATACAAACAGCTTTTACTTTAGACCCAGATAGATAAGTAATTAAATCAATAAAATGACAAGCTTCCCCAATAATTCTTCCTCCTCCTATTTCCATATCATGAACCCAAGATTTAGATGGAATAAAACTAGCATTCATGGTAGCAATGATATTCATAGGAGAATTTACCGATCCTAGGGCTTTTTTCATTTGCATTGCCAACGGTGCAAATCTTCTATTAAATCCAACAGTTAATGTTTTACCTGATAAAGTATAAGCTTCAATAACTTTATCTAATTCATCTTGATTTAAAGCTAATGGCTTTTCTACAAAAACATTTTTACCAGATTTCAATGACTCAATAACTAAATTTGCATGTGAATTGTGTCTTGTTGTAATCATTACCAGGTCGACATCTTTATCGTCAAGTATTAATGAATTATCTGTTGTAGAATTACTTATTTTATACTTTTTAGCAAGTGTGGTTCCTGAAAGACCACTTGAACTTGATATAAATTTCAAGTTAGCAGGAGTCTTCTTTAAACATGGTAAAATCATAGCTGAAGTAAAATTACCTGCACCAATAATTCCTACTATCCCATTTGCGGATTTAATTTTATTTGTACTTAGCTCTATTGATCTATTTAAGTTTACTTGTTGTTCTGGATATGTAAGTATAGAGGCAATCGAATTATTTTGAGACATATTGCCATATATTTGCTGATATTCAGTTAATGCTATTTTCTCTGTAATAAGTGGCTCTAATTCTATAGTCTTATTAGAAATTGCTTTAAGAATTGCTTCGAAGTTTCTTTTTTCTGTCCAACGTACAAAAGGCAATGGATAATCTTCGCCCTTTTGTTCATAATTGTCATCATATCTACCAGGTCCGTAAGAACAGGAAACTTGAAAAGTTAGTTCTTTTTCATAGAAATCAGCTCTTGAAATATCTAAACCAATTACACCTACTAAAATAATACGCCCCCTTTTTCTAGACATTTTAGCAGACTGTGAAATTATATCATTGCTTTTATTAGATGCTGTAATAATAACCGAATCAGCTCCAATTGAATTTGTGGCATCTAGTATATAAGCAACTTGATCAATACCGTCAGAAGGATTTATGGCATCAATCCCAAATGATTTAGCAATATTTACTTTTTTAGTATCAAAATCAAACCCAATTACATGACAACCATTTGCTTTTAATAACTGTGCAGTAATTAATCCTATTAAGCCCAACCCAACCACTACAATAGTTTCTCCAAATGTTGGATTTACTAATCTAATTCCTTGTAGACCTATTGATCCAATAACTGTAAATGTTGCTTCCTCATCTGTAACATTGTCTGGAATTTTAACAACTAAATTTCTAGGAACACAAACTATTTCTGCATGAGGCCCATTTGAAGATACTCTATCACCAATTGAAAATTCTTGAACACCTTTGCCAACAGCAATAACTTTACCTACATTACAATATCCAAGTGGTATAGGTTGCCCAAGTTTATTAAATACTGCATTTATAGTTGGTTGTAATCCATCTGTTTTAATTTTATTGAAGACTTCTTTTACCTTATCTGGTTGTTGTTTTGCTTTTTGAAATAAATTTGATTTCCCAAATTCAACTAGCATTCTCTCGGTTCCTAATGATACTAAACTTCTAGTTGTTTGAATCAAAACATGACCAGGTTTGACCAATGGAGCTGGGATATCCTCTAAAATTGTATCTCCTGAACTAAGATCTTGTATTATTTGCTTCATTAAATCTAAATTATTATTCTTGTAAGCTTAAAAATTGATTGTACCAACTATCTATTGCTAGTAAACCAAGTATAGTATATGATGCATCAATTTTACCAGAATTATCGTTATCAATTAGTTTTTTGACAGCTGTACTATTTAGAATACCTTTTTTAATTAAAATAGAATCAGTAGAAAATAAATCAAGTTGATTTTTAAGATCTTCCCTTATCCATGTTCTAATTGGCGCGCCAAAGCCTGTTTTGGGTCGGTAAATTACATCCATGGGTAAATACTTTTCTGCCACTTTTCGTAATAAATATTTCGTTGTTTTTCCTTTCATTTTATATCTAATAGGTAAACGATTGGCAAATTCTACGAGTTCAAAATCAAGGTATGGTACCCTAGTTTCTACACCTACAGCCATACTCATTTTATCAGTATAATTTAAATTATGATCTGGTAAAAAAGTCGTTAGCTCTAAATATAACATTTTATTTATATCACTTGTAGATGATGGAAAATTATTTAATAAATTTTGCCAATAGGACATTGGTAGAATATTTTTTTTTAATTCTGATTGTGAACTTTTTTCAAATAGATCAAATATTACATCTTCTTCCAACCACATAAAGTAACCAGATAATCTTTCAATTTTACTGACTGCAATATTTCTTATTAATTTTTTCAACCTTCTTATAAAGGTCGATCTAGAATTTAATTTAAGTATTAAAGATAGATCGG
>CAIYSA010000434.1 GCA_903928655.1 uncultured Bacteroidota bacterium | reverse complement strand
CGTCAATCCAACAAACAATATTGTTTTTTTGATCTTCGCTAAGAGTGTTTCCTTTAGGCATACTTCCATTTACAATTGCATTTCGAATAGCAGATGCTGACGATTTAGCTTGAGAATAAGTATTATATGTACTATGACAACTAGCGCAATAGCTTGATATTAAAGGCGCTACTTGAGTTGAATAGGATTTTGTTCCTGAACAGCTAGGTGTATAAGTAACTGTTGTATTCTTTTTTTTACATGTTACAAAAAATAAAATAAGGCTTGTGGTAAATAAAATTAAAGATATTTTTTTCATACTATTAAAAGTAATAAATATAATTTAATAATACTTTATGTTTTTCATTAAGATTTAAATAAATAGGAAATGATTTAAACTTATAATAATTAGAATAATATTATTGTGTTGATGTAAATTAGAGTATTTGTATTAAATTTAGAAATTCAACTATCAAATTTTTAAAAATGGAACATCAAGAAAAACATTTAAAAAGCTCTGAATTTATAACGGATATAGTAATTGGCATGAGCGATGGCTTAACAGTGCCATTTGCCTTAGCTGCTGGTTTAAGTGGCGCTGTTCATGAAAATAGTATCATTATTACTGCTGGTATTGCAGAAATTGTTGCTGGCAGTATTGCTATGGGTTTAGGTGGATATTTAGCTGGAAAAACAGAACAAGAACATTATGAAAGTGAACTTAAAAAAGAATATGAAGAAGTTGAACGTATTCCTGAAAAAGAAATACATGAAGTAAAAGAAGTATTTGCTGAATACGGTTTAAGTGATGTGCATCAAGAGTTAATTGCTCGTGAACTTGCAAAAGATAAAGATAAATGGGTTGATTTTATGATGAAGTTTGAGTTGGGATTAGAAAAACCACATCCTAATAGAGCACGTCATAGTGCTTTAACAATTGGTATTTCTTATATGATTGGTGGTTTAATTCCTTTAACCGGTTATTTAATTTCTTCAACTCCACAAGATGGCTTAATTATTTCTGCTATTATTACAATCATCTGTTTATTTACTTTTGGATTCTTTAAAAGCAAAGTTACTGGACAACCTGCAATTAGTGGTGCTTTAAAAGTGACTTTAATTGGTATTATTGCAGCAGCTTCTGCATTTATAATCGCAAAGTTAATTTCAGAATAAAGTATTAGGTAAGGTTAATTAAGATACTTAATTTTATATTATTAGTTGTTATCAGGAATATAGAATAAGTTATCTAGGTTTTTTAATTCATCTTCATTAAACATTCTTGAGCGAATCATAAAACGGTTTCCTGTTGGTATTTCTAATGAAAAGCTTGATCCTCGACCTTTAACAACATCTAAAGTTAATTGAGTGTGTTTCCAGTATTCAAATTGGTCTTTACTCATCCAAAATTCACATCCTTCAATTTCACCTAATCCAACATCACTGCTTCCCATTTTAAAATCATTTTTCTCAAAACACATTGGTGATGAACCATCACAACATCCGCCACTTTGATGAAAAATTAATTCGCTAAAATCTAATTTAAGTTTTTTAATTAACTTAATGGCTGCATCAGTAACAAGTATTCTTTTTGTTTTTTGCATAATAATAAAAACCACCGAAGTTTAATTTCGGTGGTTTAATCGTTTTGATTTAAATTAAAAGAAACCTAATTTTTGTTTGCTGTAAGAAATAAGCATGTTTTTAGTTTGACGGTAATGTTCTAACATCATTTTATGATTTTCTCTACCAAAACCAGATTTTTTATATCCACCAAATGGAGCATGTGCAGGGTAGGCGTGGTAATTATTTACCCAAACGCGTCCTGCTTTAATTGCACGAGGAACTTGATATATTTCGTGAGCATCTCTTGTCCAAACTCCAGCTCCTAAACCGTATAATGTGTCGTTAGCAATTTCAATTGCTTCTTCGGTAGTTTTAAAAGTTGTGACACAAACAACTGGTCCGAATATTTCTTCTTGAAAAATTCTCATTTTATTATGACCTTTAAAAATAGTTGGTTGAATGTAAAACCCACCACCTAATTCTCCTGGTAATTCATTCACTGCGCCACCACATAAAACTTCAGCACCTTCTTCTTTACCGATAGTTAAGTACGATTTAATTTTTTCAAATTGATCATTTGAAGCCTGAGCGCCCATCATCACAGTACCATCTAATGGATTACCAACTTTAATGGCATTAGTTCTTTCAATAACCCGCTTCATAAACTTATCGTAAATTTTTTCGTGAACTAAAATACGTGATGGACAAGTACAAACTTCACCTTGATTTAAAGCAAATAAAACCGCTCCTTCAACAGCTTTGTCAAAGAAATCATCGTCAGCATCACCAACAGATTCAAAGAAAATATTTGGAGATTTTCCACCTAATTCCATTGTTGCAGGAATAATATTTTCAGAAGCATATTGTAAAATTAATCTTCCAGTTGTAGTTTCTCCAGTAAATGATATTTTTGAAATACGTGGCGAAGTTGCTAATGGTTTTCCAGTTTCTAATCCAAAACCAGTAACAACATTTAAAACACCCGGAGGTAATATATCCCCAATTAATTCCATTAAACACATAATAGAAGTTGGTGTTTGTTCAGCTGGTTTTACAATTGCACAACAACCGGCAGCAAGTGCGGGTGCTATTTTCCAAGTAGCCATTAATAATGGAAAATTCCATGGGATAATTTGACCAACTACTCCTAATGGCTCATGTAAAACAATACTTACTGTATTTTCATCGTGTTCAGAAATAGTTCCTTCTTCTGCACGAATTACACCTGCAAAATAACGAAAATGATCAACTACTAATGGTAAATCAGCAGCACGAGTTTCTCTTATCGCTTTTCCATTATCAATTGTTTCTACAGTTGCTAAATACTCTAAATTATCCTCAATAACTTGAGCTATCTTTAAAAGTAAATTACTTCTATAGGTTACAGACGTTTTACTCCAAGTTGGAAAAGCTAAATGAGCTGCATCTAATGCTAATTCTACATCTTCTTTACTCGAACGAGCTGCTTTTGTAAAAACTTTTCCATCTATTGGAGAAGAGTTTTCGAAATATTCTCCTTTTACAGGAGCAACAAATTTACCACCAATGAAATTATCATAATGTGGTTTGAAGCTTGGTTTTTTTGCTAAATTTTCCATGTTATTTTGAGTGTTAGTTATAGTGCAATTTCAAAAATTCAATTCTTAAAACACTTCATCAAAATCCCAAAAGGTAGCACAGAATTCCCATTTTTATTTTTATCTAATATTCTGTCCCTAATTCGTTATATTTGGTTAACAAATCTTTTATTGGTATGTATCAATTAGATAAATTTAAAACCACTCATATTTCAAAACTAAAAAATGAAATAGAGCAAAAAACTACCTTTACTCTAAATAATTGCGAATTAAATATTTTTGAAACACATAAAAAAGCAGAAAATGTAAAATTAAGTTTTGATGGATTTACAATTACATCAATGCTTAGAGGTAAAAAAAATATCCATGTAAATGATACCAATGGTTTCGAATATGTACCTGGTGAAACTTTAATGCTTCCTTCTTCTTCTGAAATGGTGATTGATTTTCCTGAAGCAAATTATTCTAATCCATCACAATGCACTGCATTAGTAATTGACAACAATTATTTACAAAAGCAATTAGAATATATTAATGATCTATATCCAAGAGATGCTGAATTTGGTAACTATTGGAATATTAATCCTTCTCAACTTTTTTTACAAAATGATGAAAAAATGGCTTTAATAAGTAATCGATTAATCAAAATATTTTCAGGAAATGATCCTTTGAAGGATGTTCTTGTAGATATAAGATTAAAAGAATTGGTATTGTCGATAATGCGTCTTCAAAATTTTAATCATATTGACAATCCTTTAATTAAAGTTAATAAGGTAAACGAAAGATTTAAAGCGGTTGTCGACTATATTAAAACCAATATTAAATCAGATATTAATGTTTTGGATTTAAGTAAATTGGCCTATATGAGTAAATCGGTTTTTTATAGGGCATTTACAAATGAGTTTGGAATTCCTCCAAATAAAATGATTTTAATTGAAAAAATTAAATACGCAAAAAAACTGATTGCCAGCACAAATTATAATTTAAGTGAAATCTGTTACGAAGCTGGTTTTTCTGACCCAAATTATTTTTCAAGAGTATTTAAAAAAATAGAAGGAACAACACCTAGTCTTTATAAGTCTAAAATTAGTTTAGAAGATAATTAGTTGTTTTTTTAACCACATACTTAATTAATAATTGATTTTAATAGGGTTTTGTTAATCCTTCGTTAAAATTTTCTTTACATCTTTTATTGCATTTGAAATATTTTTTTTTTGATTATCAAATTCGTCAGCTGTTTCTGCCCGAGCTAATGCTAATTGCAAATTTAGATGTTCCATTTTTGCCTTTAAATGATTTAAATTTTCTTTCCCATCTTCTAATACCGAATTAGCATCCCATTTTAAATGATTAATCTTATTCTTTGTTTCCACTTTTATTTCCTCTAATTTATCAGAAAGTTCAGCCTTACCAAGGGAAGTTTGAACTTGTAGATTTTCTAATTTTTGAGTT
>CAIYSA010000433.1 GCA_903928655.1 uncultured Bacteroidota bacterium | reverse complement strand
TTTCTGATTTCATAAATTCAACTATAAAATCATGGTCTGCAACATCTGCCTTTAAAAACCTATAATTTGAATATATGCTACTTGAAATGATTTCACGTTCTTTTAATATAGTTCCATCGATTCCATGTTTTTTTAGTCTTGCATGTTTTAAATTAATATTATAATAATCATTTATTATATCAATCCCAACAACATTATATCCATCCAATAATAGCCTAGAAGTTAGGTGGAATCCAATAAAACCAGCAGTGCCAGTTATTAATACTTTTTTCATTGATTTAAAATTTATAATCGTGCATCAACTAGTTCTTTGTTTAAAATACCTTTTATATCATATACAACAATATTTGAACTAGTCGATATTGGAATTTGTAAAAATTCATTATGTGCTACTGCAATTATGATTGCAGAATATTTATTGAGATCTAATAATTTAAAATCATGTATAATTTCTATACCAAAAATATTTTTAACATCATTATCATATGCTATGGGATCGTAAATATCAACAATAGTGTCGAAATTTTTTAATTCATTATAAATGTCTATTACTCTAGTATTTCTTACATCAGGACAGTTTTCTTTGAAAGTAAAGCCAAGTATAAGTATATTGGAATTAACAACTTTGATATCTTTTCTGAGCATTAGTTTTATAACCTCAGTTGCAATATGTTTTCCCATAGAATCATTTAGTCTTCTACCAGCAAGAATTATTTCAGGA
This sequence comes from uncultured Bacteroidota bacterium, assembly GCA_903928655.1. Classification (GTDB taxonomy): domain Bacteria; phylum Bacteroidota; class Bacteroidia; order B-17B0; family Aurantibacillaceae; genus UBA4416. The sequence goes on along the minus strand of CAIYSA010000433.1, from coordinate 1,501 downwards.
TAATACCCAACTTCTTGTGCTTTTTGTGCTAAATAATAAGGATCAACTCCAATACAATGCCCGCCAACTAACCCAGGTTTAAATTTTAAAAAATTCCACTTGGTCCCTGCAGCTTCTAATACTTCTATTGTATCTAAATTGATTAAATTGAATATTTTACTTAATTCATTTACAAATGCAATATTAATATCACGTTGTGTGTTTTCAATTACCTTTGCAGCTTCTGCGACTTTTATACTTGAGGCTTTATATGTACCAGCAGTAATTACAGAACTATAAAGTTTATCTACAATTTCAGCGATTTCAATAGTTGACCCGCTAGTAATTTTTAATATCTTTGTTACCGTGTGTTCTTTATCTCCTGGATTAATTCGCTCTGGTGAATATCCGCAAAAAAAATCAATATTATATTTTAGCCCAGAAAAATTTTCCAGGACTGGCACCATTTCCTCTTCAGTTACTCCTGGATAAACAGTACTTTCATATATAACAATATCATTTTTTTTTAAATATTTTGCAATCATTTGACTTGCATTAATCATTAATTCTAATTGTGGTCTATTATGCTTATCAATAGGAGTTGGAACTGTTATTATAAATATATTAGCAATGCTTATATCAATTATATCATTAGTTATAAACAACCCATTTTGATTTGTATTAAAAGTCTTACTATTTAATAATGCTTTTTTTAATATAGTAGGTGTAACTTCTAAAGTTCTATCATTACCAAGATTTAGTTCATATACTCTATTAGCATTTATATCAAAACCAACAACATGATATTTTTCCGAAAATGCAACTGCTAATGGTAATCCTACGTATCCCAATCCAATTATTGCAATTTTTTTATTTGATAAAGGCATCGTTTATTATTTTAAACCGTATATTAAGATAAATTTATTAAAAATTATTGTTTCAATAAGTAAAATAAGTGATTGATAATGTAAATTATAATTTAATAAAAAACCATATCAAACTAAAAAAACAATATGATAAAACAAGAAATAACCAATTTCTTAAAAAATTTAAGATATTTAAATCTTTTATGATAGCCAACAATAATATACTGATAATAGTAGTATATGGTATATGTCCATAAGAAAATAAACCATAAGCCATATATATAAGTACAGAAAAAATAATTATTTTTTCTTTTTTTTCCAAAATAATTTTATAATTTAAAATAAATTCCCTAGTTGCTGTATAATATATAACAAGACAAAATGAAGCCTGAAGCATATCATAAAGTAAATATTCCCTACCAGTTACACTAGTATTATAAATTTGATACCATGGAAATGGCCCTAATAATCCTTTAATAAAAACGAAGAAAGAGCCTCCATTTGAAATTGCAGTATTTGTAGAACCTTCATTTGTAACATACGCATTAAAATTTGTGATATTATTAATTTCAGTATTAAAATAAAATATACAAAAAATTAAAAAAGAAAATGTTAAAAATTTAGTAAAGATGTTTTTTTTAAAATTTGAGATTTTA
>CAIYSA010000432.1 GCA_903928655.1 uncultured Bacteroidota bacterium | reverse complement strand
CTTTAATTAATTTAATAGTTTGTTGTTTTCCGTTTTGTTTCACATTTACAAAATAAACACCATTTGCTTGACTGCTAATATCAAAATTTTGTTTACCAACATTCATAGTTTCTGATAAAATAACTTGTCCTAAAGTATTTGTGATAATAATTTGAGACGTTTCTTCTAAATCAAAATTATATAAACCATTACTTGGGTTTGGATAAATGATTAACAATGAAGAATTAGAATCTAAATCATTAATTACTGTACAAATACTAACATTTTGAGTTATAGTTATTGAATTAGAGCAGCCATTAAATCCTGTTCCGTTTACAGTATAAGTAGTTGCAACTAGAGGAGTAATAGAAATAGTATTAGTCGTTTCAGCAGTATTCCATGTATAAGTTGATGCTCCTGATACCGTTAACATTGCAGTTTGTCCTGCACAGATTACTGTATTATCAGTTGTTACAATTAATATTGGCAAAGCATTAACTTTTACTTCCGATAATGCTACTAGAGATGATAAGCAACCGTTAATGTCGGTACCCGATACTGAATAAGTTGATGTTGCTGTTGGAGTCACTAAAGATGAACCACTAGAGAAAGTATAAGTAATTGCTCCACTTGGTATCATTGTAAATGAATTTCCTTCACAAATAATACCACTATTTACTGTAATAATCGGAAGCGCATTTACTGTTACCTCAGATACTGCCATTAAATTAGTTACACAACCGTTTAAATCGGTTCCTGATACTGAATAAGAAGTTGTTGAAATTGGAGTTACTATTGCAGATCCACTAGAGAATGTATAAGTATTAGCACCACTTGGCATCATTGTAAATGAATTTCCTTCACAAACAGCACCACTATTTACAGTAATTATTGGAAGAGCATTAACAGTTACATCTGATACTGCCATTACAGAAGATACACAACCATTTAAATCGGTCCCTGATACTGAATACGAAGTGTTTTCAACTGGCGTTACCACTGATAAACCACTTGAGAAAGTATATGTACTTGCACCACTTGGTATCATTGTAAATGAATTTCCTTCACAAATAGCACCACTATTTACAGTAATTATTGGCGATGGATTAACAGTTACATCTGATATTGCCATAACGGAAGAAACACAACCATTTAAATCGCTACCTGATACTGAAAAAGAAGTTGTTGTTAATGGATTTACAATTGCAGATCCACTAGAGAAAGTATATGTACTAGCGCCACTTGGTATCATAGTAAAAGAAGTTCCTTCACAAATAACACCGCTATTTACAGCAATTATTGGAAGAGCATTTACAGTTACATCAGATACTGCCATAACAGAAGATTCACAACCATTTATATCTGTGCCTGATACTGAATACGAAGTTGTTGTTAATGGATTTACTATTGCGGATCCACTAGAGAAAGTATATGTAATAGCACCACTTGGTATCATTGTAAAAGAATTTCCTTCGCAAATAGCACCACTGTTTACAGTAATAACTGGAGTTGGATTAACATTAACCAATACAACTGAACTTGTACCTGCGCATCCTGAGATTGAAGACATTGTAACTGTATAACTAGTTGTTTCGCTTGGTGATACTATTGTACTAAATGATGTATCTCCATTTGACCATAAATAAGTTACTCCACTTACAACTGAATTTGTACCATGATATGCAACTGGATTTGTTGAAGGCAAGGATCCGGGGATATCAACACGAATCCTACCATTTCCACCTAAACCACCTGTAAGAGAATCACAAAGACCTTTACTATGTCCACCAAATCCTCCAATTGCAGAAATGTGAGAAGTCATCGGTCCAAAAAAAGCATTTGTTGCAATGCTAATTGAACCACCAGCACCACCACCGCCAGCAGTTGTTCCGCAACCACTTCCAGGAAATTCATTGCTTCCATCATTACCAATATTTCCATCAGATGAAATCGTTCCAAAAACATACAACGAATTTGTAGCTATAGAAACAATACCTCCGCCATTTCCACCAGCACCTGGAAAAGCACCATCTTCATCTGCTCCTCCTTCTCCACCAGCGCCACCCATTATTAAAACAGTAAGGCTAGAGTTTCCAACTGCTAATCCACCAGCTCCTGGGGTATGACCAAAATTTACACCTACAGTTCCTGCATCAGCATTACCGCCGCCGCCGCCGCCGCCAGCATCACCAGTTCCTGTACCGCCACCACCACCATTTCCATTCGCACTTAACCAAGAACCAAAATTATCAGATAATGAGCCACCGTTTAATCCACTTGCAATTCCAGTCCCGTAAATTCCTTCTCCTTGTCCACCATCGGCATCTCTCCATAATGCAGTTTTTTGTGTAACACCTCTGTAGCCATTTCCATTTGCGTTTATTGAACCGCCTGCATTAACTGTTACTGCACCTAATGCTTTAAAGCAAACTACTCCTCCAACTATACCATTCCACGCCGAACAAGTTAAATTACCTCCATTATTAACGTCTACGTTATTATATTGAGGGACTTTAACAAGTTGATGTTTTAATCCTAATGTAGAAATATAAGAATTACTAATGTTCTGAGTAAACATTAATGTATCTAAAGAAATTGAAGAAATCGTAAGAAATTCATGATTTCCTACTAAATTACTAAGAGCATTTGCATCCTGCATTGTTATCGCAAGAACTTCATCACCTATCGAAAAGCCGATTACATTTGCAACTCTTATTTTATTAGTTCCAGAAATATTTGTTCCAACAACTGCCGATTTAATAACGTCAGTAAAAAAAGTTGAATTAATTGATAAGTCTCCATCAACACCAGTTCCCAAATTAATGCCTTTTGTTGCAACTTCGAGAGTTACATGAGTTCCAGCACATATTGGTGTGTTTGGTGATACGGTAGTTAGTAATTCACATGGTGTTTGTGCTTTTATTATAGGCGATCCTAATAATAAAGCAACACAACAATTTAATAATACAGATTTTTTCATGGTTTTTTTTTAAGTTTATATTTTTATAGATTACGTTTAAATTTTAAACAAAACTAGAAAGACAAAACCTGTTTTTTTAATACAAAAAACGAAAAAACTTACATGTGCATTAATTACAACTAAATAGTTTTATTATGAAATAATAACAATAGAACTAGTAAACAGCTAATAAAATAGGCACTTAACAAGCAAATTACTTAATTAATTCAATATAATTTAATCAATACTTGTAGGAATAAAATAAATAATTGAAATAATAGTAGCAGAATGAAATATTAAAAAATGTAAACGAAATAATATAACTATTACATCTCTTTTTTCAAAAATGGCGCAGTAAATCCTTTTTTACTTTTAACTAATTCTTCTGGTGTACCCGTAAATAAAATATCTCCACCACCTTTTCCGCCCTCTAATCCAACATCTATAATATGATCAGCTACTTTAATCATATCCATATTATGTTCAATCACTAAAACTGAATTCCCACTATCAACTAATTTATTTAGAACACCTAATAAAATTCGAATGTCTTCAAAATGCAAACCCGTTGTTGGCTCATCCAAAATATAAAGCGTATTTCCTGTATCACGTTTACTTAATTCAGTTGATAATTTTACACGTTGAGCTTCTCCTCCACTTAATGTTGTAGCTTGCTGACCTAATGTAATATATCCTAAGCCAACAGATTGCAAACTTTTTACTTGACGAAAAATAGTTGGAAGGTTTTCAAAAAACTCACATGCTTGATCAACTGTCATGTTCAATACATCACTAATTGATTTTCCTTTATAACGAATTTCAATTGTTTCTCTATTATAACGTTTTCCATTACATACATCACAATTAACATATACATCTGGTAAAAAATTCATTTCAATAGTCTTTACTCCTGCTCCACCACATGTTTCACAACGACCACCTTTTACATTAAACGAAAATCTTCCTGCTTTATAACCTCTGATTTTAGATTCAGTTAATTCTGCAAATAAATTTCGTATATCGGTGAATACACTTGTATAAGTTGCCGGATTACTTCGTGGAGTTCTACCTATTGGAGATTGATCAATATCAATTACTTTATCAATGTGTTCAATACCTGTAATTGATTTGTAAGGTAATGGGCGTTTTTCTGATTTATAAAAATAATTACTTAAAATAGGATAAAGTGTTTCGTTGATTAAACTCGATTTACCACTTCCACTAACTCCGGTAATACAAACTAATTTTCCTAAAGGAATATCAACAGAAACATTTTTTAAGTTATGGCCTGTGCAACCTTTTAAAACTATTTTTTTACCATTTCCTTTTCTTCTAACTTTCGGAATTTCAATCGTTTTTTTTCCTGTAATGTAATCAGCAGTCATCGTACTAAATTTCAACATCTCTTTTGGAGTTGCAGCAGCTACAACTCTTCCACCATGAACACCAGCACCAGGGCCAATATCAATCACATAATCACTTTCGATAATCATATCCTTATCATGCTCCACAACCAACACACTATTTCCTACATCACGTAAATTTTTAAGCGCTTCAATTAAACGCATATTATCACGCTGATGTAAACCAATACTTGGTTCATCTAAAATATAAAGTACACCAACTAATTGCGAACCAATTTGTGTAGCTAATCTAATACGCTGAGCTTCTCCTCCGCTCAAGGTCTTAGAAGAACGATTAAGAGTCACATAATCTAAACCAACTTCTAATAAAAAACCAATACGTGTTCTAATTTCTTTTAATACTTCTTTCGCTATAACGTTTTGTGACTTCGACAATCTTTTTTCAATTCCTTTAAACCAATCGTTTAAAATATTGATATCCATCTCTGATAATTCTGCAATATTTTTTCCGTCTATTTTAAAATATAAAGCCTCTTTTTTTAAACGCGTTCCTTCACAAACTGAACAATTTATTTTATTTGTAAAACCTTCAACCCAACGTAACATAGCTGGAGATGGATCTTCATCAGCTTGTTTAGAAATATGTGTGGCAATACCATCAAAAGAAGTACTGTAACCATTTTCACTTGTATCAGATTTTACAGTAAATAGTTCTTCGCTTCCATGTAATAAAATAGTTATAGCTTCTTCATCAATATCTTCAAAAGGAGTATCTAACGTAAAATTATATTTTAAGCCAATCGCTTCAATTTGTTTAAATACCCAAATACCTTTTGAAGGCCCAAGAGGTGCAATTGCACCTTTGCGAATAGAAACACTTTGATTTGGAACAATTTTATTAATATCAACTTCTGAAACAACTCCTAATCCATTGCAATGAGGACAAGCACCATAAGGTGAATTAAATGAAAATAAATTTGGGGCAGGTTCATCATATGAAATCCCACTTGTTGGGCACATTAACATTCTACTATAAAACTGAACTTTTCCAAATCCAAAGGCTGATGATTTCTTTTTAGCTTTAGGATTTTCCTCCTCATGTTCTAAAACCATAATGGTTCCTTTACCATGTTTCATAGCAGTTTGAAGAGACTGATACAACCGTGTTTTAATATCAGCGTTCACTTCTAATCTATCAACTACAATTTCTATATCATGAATTTTGTAGCGATCAACTTGCATTTTAGGCGTTATATCAACAATAGCTCCATCTATACGAACTTTATTAAAACCTTTTTTACGTATATCTTCAAACAATTCACGGTAATGCCCTTTGCGACCTTTTACAATTGGAGCTAATAAATTTATTTTTTTTGAATTGTATGTATCTAAAATTAATGTAATGATTTGATCATCGCTGTATCTTACCATTTTTTCGCCAGTAACATATGAAAATGCTTCACCGGAGCGAGCAAATAACAATCGCAAGAAATCATAAATTTCAGTAATTGTACCAACTGTAGAACGAGGATTTTTATTTACTGTTTTTTGTTCAATAGAAATTACAGGACTTAAACCAGAAATTTTATCTACATCAGGGCGTTCCATATTTCCTAAAAACTGACGAGCATAACTCGAAAAACTTTCTATATAACGTCTTTGCCCTTCAGCATAAATGGTATCAAAAGCCAAAGATGATTTTCCACTACCACTTAAGCCTGTAAGTACAACCAATTTATTACGAGGAATAGTTAAAGAAATATCCTTTAAATTGTGTGCCCTTGCTCCTATTATTTCTATAAATTCTTCTTCCATTAATTACTTCCCATTAAATATGTTTTAATCAATTCATCGAGGTTACCATTTAAAACACCTTCAGCATCAGTAATTTTCAATTCAGAACGATGGTCATTTACCATTTTATAAGGATGCAATACATAACTTCGTATTTGCGAGCCCCACTCAATTTTCATTTTCCCATCTTCCACTGCATCTCTTGCCTCATTTTGTTTACGCATTTCAATTTCGTATAATTGAGAACGTAACATTTGCATGGCAATAGTTCTGTTCCCTAACTGTGAACGATCTACTTGACAAACAACTACAATGCCAGTTGGTTTATGAGTAATTTGAACTTTTGATTCAACTTTATTAACATTTTGTCCACCAGCACCGCCACTTCGTGAGGTATGAATTTCAATATCATTGGGGTGAATGTTAATTTCAATCGTATCATCAACAACTGGATAAACATAAACAGAAGCAAATGAAGTATGACGTTTTGCATTACTATCAAACGGAGAAATACGAACCAAACGATGCACACCATTTTCACCTTTTAAATTACCGTAAGCATAATCGCCTTCAATTTCGATGGAAACCGATTTAATACCTGCAACATCTCCATTATTAATATCAAGTTCTTTTACCTTGAACCCATGTTTTTCTGCCCACATGATATACATACGCATTAACATACTTGCCCAATCACAACTCTCCGTTCCGCCAGCACCAGCATTTATTTGCAATACGCAACTTAAAATATCGTTTGGTTTATTGAGCATATTTTTAAACTCAATATCTTCAATAATTTTTAGAGTAATAGTATGTTGATCGTCCACATCTTTTTCTGACGCATCACCTGATTTGTAAAATTCAAACATGGTATCTAAATCATCCAAAGAGCTTGCAAAATTATCATAAGATGAAATCCACATTTTGCGCGTCTTAACTTCTTTTAATAAGGCTTCTGCTTTTTTTGAATCAGTCCAAAAATTTGGATCTAAGGTTTTATCTTCGAGTTCCTTTAACTCGTGAAATTTTTTATCGTAGTCAAAGAAAACCCTTCAGAGCGACTTTTCGTTCGTGAAGGGCCTTGAGTTGTTCAGCTGTAATCATGAATTAAAAGTAGTTATTAATTATGAAGAATCTAAAAAAAAGTTTTCAATTCACTCAGTTCATTTATTGTTTTCACATGACTTCTTGAAGTATCTAAGGCTCTAAAATTATTAAAGTAAATAGCTTGCCAATTAGCATTTAAAGCGCCTTCAACGTCTGATTCAAAACTATCACCAATCATTACACATTCATCATGAGTTGCATTAACTAAATTTTGTGCAATTTCAAAAATGCGCTTATGAGGTTTATGAACACCTAACTCTTCTGATATTAAAATTTCAAAGAAATATGGTTTTAAATTGCAACATTCAAATTTAATTTCTTGAGCCTCTTTAAAACCATTTGTTATGATATGTAAATCGTAATTAGGTTTTAAATATTCTAAAATATCAATGGCTCCATTTATCAAATTTGTTTTTCGAGGCGAAATAAATACATATTTATCAGCCCAATGCATTGCTAAATCTAAATTCTCAAAATTAAAATGCAGAAATGTTTTATGAAATCTCTGATAACGTAATTCCTCTTTTGTAACTTCATGCAGGCCATACAAACGCCATAATTCAGCATTAATCAATTTATATTCCAAATGAAACGTTTCAAAATCAACACCGCATTTTATATTCATTTTATCGTGATGAAACATTTCAAAAAGGGCTTCTTGTGAGTTTTTTTCAAAATCCCAAAGTGTTGCATCAAGATCAAAAAATATATGTTTAATTTTTTCCATTCTCATTTTCAAAATAATTTAGTTCCATCGTTAAATTTAAAAAGGGAAATTTAATAATTAATTCCTTGCATTTTAACATCATATTTAGTTTAAAAGCTTTATATGATTGACTTTCGGAATTAAATGATTTATGATTAAACGCTAAATTAATTTCTGATAAGTGTTTGTTTATTTTTTTTGTTTCTTCAGTAAAATAAACCTCAACAAATTTATTAAACACATAATTTATGGCTTGCGCATTTGGATGTGCCATATCGGATTCATAAAAACGATAATCTCGCAAATCATCCGTAACAAATTCGTATGCTGGAAAATAATAACAATGAGCGTGTTTAGAAATTAACTCATGCGCACTTTGTATTAAAATGGATTTACTTAAACTATTTTCAATAAGGCCGTCACGCAAATGTTTTACAGGTGAAACTGTAAAAATGATTTTTAAATTTGGATTTATTAATTGGAGTTCTTTGATAAGCGAATCGTAATCCGAAACGATATCTTGAGAAGAAATCATTTTTTTAATAAACTGATTTGCAGGTAATTTATGACAGTTAGAAATGATTGATTGAGTTTCATTAAACTCATAACAATAGGCTGAACCAAAAGTAATAATAAGCCATTTAGCTGTTTTTAATTTATCATTCCAATTATTTCTTGCATCCAATAATGCACTTTGTAATTCGTTTTTATTTGAAGAATTCAAACTGCTGTGTGCATCCAAACAAAACCAATTTTCATCCCTTTCAATAAAATGCGAATCGTTAATTTCATTATTATTTAAGCAATTTAGTAATGTTGAATACATACTTTTTGGATTAAATACAATTCCAAATGGATTTGAATCAATCGAAAACTTTAAATCAATTAATCTTTTACTAATATGTTCGCTAAAGCATGAACCAATAAATAAAACATCTTGCTGATGATTTATTTTTTCAGAACTTATTTCTGGATTAAAATTTAAATGAAACATATTTACTGTTAAAAGGAAAAACTAAATGTAAATAATTTTACTGATTAAGAATCGATTTGTTTATTTGCAGACGCTCCACAATAAATTCGTAGCTCAACTTTTTTTCATAAAACTCACTAATTTGATTATTATTTTTAGTGATTAAAGTTGCAGGTATTGCCCCCGACCAAGATTCGGAAACCTTATTTATAAAATCATTCCCATTTACTTCATCTAAAACAATGATTTCTGCTTTAAATTTATGTTTTGCAATAAAAGGCTTCAATTTTAATTTTAGGTCTTCTTTAAAATCCAAACTCACCAATATTACTTTTATTTTTTGTGTTTTATAAACCGAATCTATTTTATTAAAATCTGGTAATTCGGCCACACAAGGTTTACACCATGTAGCCCAAAAGTTAACAATATATGTTGTATCGCTTGTATTATGTATTCGCTTTAATAAATCATCAATTTTATAAACTGAAACCTTTTGAGAATAGGTAACGCCGAAAAATAAAGTAAATGCAATTAAAAAACCTAAACGATTATTTATTTTTGTATTCATATTCTTTTAATAAAAGGTTAATATCAATTATTAGTCTCGAAACCTCAGCACTATCTGTACCATCATAAAAACCTCTTAAATGTTTATCATAATCAACTAATGCAAAATTTTGAGTATGAATAAAATCATCTTCATCGCCATTTCCTACTTCATTATTAAGTAAATAACTAGTGCGTGCCATGGTGTACAAAGCTTTTTTTGAACCAGTCAAAAATAACCATTGTTTATTATTAACACCATTCAACTTAGCATACTTTAACATAACGGGAACAGAATCAACTTCAGGTTCAACAGTGTGAGATAAAATTAAGAAATTAGGATTATTATAAAAAGCTTTATAAACTCTTTCTAATTCAGCACTCATAATTGGGCAAATAGATTCACAGGTCGTAAAGAAAAAATCGGTAACATAAATTTTACCAGCTATAGTTTGTTCGGTCACATTTTCGTTAAACTGATTTTTAAAGCAAAATGGTTTAACTGTATGATATGTTGTATCTGAAAACGTAACATTATACTTTTTTTTACCAAAATAAGGTAATGCTCGTAATGGTTTTTGATCCGATTTATTTATAAAAAACCAAACCACAAAAATAAGTGGTAATAAAATTAAGAACCAATAATAACAACCTTTGCTTTTCATAAGGCAAAGTTAGAAACTTATAGGTAACATTTGAAAATAGAAGGTTTTAATAAATCTATGATTGTAAATTAATTTTTGCTGCTAGCAAATAATTCCACCCTCGCTTCTTCCTTTTTTAATAAACGAGTAATATTTTTTTTGTGAGTAATAATTAAAAGTATTGCTACTAAAACAGAAAATGTTAGTAATGTTTGGTTTTCATTTTTCAAAACCAAATTTAAAAAAATTGGATAGCTAATTCCTGCCAATATTGAGGATAAGGAAACATAACGTGTTGAAATTAAAATCGTTAAAAAGACTAATAAAACCAACGCGCTTGTAATAGGTGTTAAACACATAACAATTCCTAAAATTGTTGCAACACCTTTACCACCTCTAAAACCTACGAAAATAGGAAAAACGTGACCGATTAAAGCGGAAATACCTAAAGCTAATTGCAAATTCACAAATTGATTAGTACCATATTGATAGGTAGATAAATAGGCTAATAATACTGCTACGCTGCCTTTAATAATATCTATGGCTAAAACTGGAACGCCAGCCCTCTTTCCTAAAATCCTAAATGTATTTGTTGCACCAGCATTTCCACTCCCAAATTCACGCACATCAATTCCATAAAATCGCTTTCCTAACCAAACAGCAGTTGGAATTGACCCCAACAAATAAGCTCCAAAAATTAAGGTAAAAACAGTTATTGTTTCCATTTTGTTAAATTTTAGTTAACACAAAGATAACATTTAATTCAAATTTCAAAATATTAGGGTATTTTTAAATTATAAAGATATAAACACAAATTTTTTCTTTTATTTAATCCCTTACTATTTTAATAAAACATGCATCAAAATTCAGAAAAATTATCTATTTTCACACCTCTTTTATGATAAATTACGTTAACGGGCAAATTGCCGAATTAAATCCTGCCCTGGCAGTTATAGAATGTAACGGTGTTGGTTACGGTTTATTTATTTCACTAAATACTTATTCTCAAATTCAGGGTAAAACAATTGCAAAATTGTTTACTGAAAGCGTTTATATCAGGGATGATAATCCGAAACACTTTGGTTTTGCTGATACCGAAGAACGTGAGTTATTCCGAAAACTGATTTCGGTTTCTGGAGTTGGTGGAAATAGTGCCATGTTAATGCTTTCTTCGCTCACAGCTCCTGAAATTGCAGGCGCAATAAATACTGCAAATGTTGCTATGCTAAAAAGTGTAAAAGGCATTGGCGAAAAAACGGCTCAACGCATTGTTGTTGACCTTAAGGGCAAAATGGGTAAACATGAAGGAGGAATTTCACAGATTTTAACAACATCATACAATAAAAATAGAGATGAAGCGTTAATGGCTCTAGTTACTCTTGGTTTTCAGAAATTAGCTGCAGAAAAAGCAATTGAAAAAGCAATTAAACAACAAGGAGTTAGCACGGATAATGTTGAACAGCTGATTAAATCAGCCTTAAAAAATATGTAGTTTTAAATAGTGGCTAAAGGAATTTTTAAATTTATTGTTGTTGGTTCTGCTTCTGTAGGCTTAATGAGCGTTGTTGTTGGTTCAAAAGCCAAAAATGCCCCATTAAGTAAACCTCACTATTTTTATGAAATTCCTAAAATAAATATCGATTCGCCAATTGTTACAAAAGATGATTTGTATTACCCGTTTAATGATAATAATGGAGGGCAACCTAATTATGATGATAAAAGTGGTTTATACATGCAAAATCCATCTAATATTAAAACTGAAACTAATTATAATCCAAAAACTGGAAATTATGACATTACCCAAAAAATTGGGAAAATGGACTACAGACCAGAAACTTATGTAGAATTTGAAGATTATCAAGATCAATTATTTAAACAAGCGGTAAAAGACCATTGGAAAACTAAAATAAAAGCAGAAGATCTTCAAAATCAAAATAAAAAAGGGCTAATACCTAAACTTCAAATCAATAGCGAAATTTTTGACCGAATTTTTGGTGGAAATACAGTAGATATTAAGCCTACAGGAACTGCCGAATTAATTTTTGCATTAAACAGAAACAAAACTTTAAATCCGCTTATACCTCAACGTCAGCAAAAAGTAACTAATTTTGATTTTAATATGCGAATTCAATTAAACCTTATTGGTAAAATTGGAGATAAGTTAAAAATTACCACAAACTACAATACGGAAGCCTCTTTTGATTGGGAAAACCAAATGAAATTGGAATACACCGGCTACGAAGACGAGATTATTAAAAAAATTGAGGCTGGTAATGTTACAATGCCACTAAACAGTACTTTAATTACTGGTAGTCAGAGTTTATTTGGGGTAAAAACGCAATTACAATTTGGGAGATTAACCTCAACCATTTTATTTTCACAACAACGTGGTAAAAAACAAGAGGTTTCTGTTCAAGGTGGTGCGCAAACGCAATACTTTAGTGTAACTGCTGATAATTATGAAGTAAACAAGCATTACTTTTTAGGTCATTATTTCAGAGATAATTATGACCAATGGATGCAAACATTACCAGTTGTAAATACGCCTATCATTATAACAAAAATGGAGGTTTATATAACTAATCAAACTGGTGGTACAGATCAAGTTAGAAGCGTTGTTGCATTTTCTGATTTAGGAGAAGATGCTTTACATGTTGATTCGAACTTAAAATCTACATTTTGTGCTCCTATTCACCATATTGTTGATAGTGCAGATGTTATTCCACGTAACGGTGCAAATAATTTATACCATATGCTTACCGATACACTCGCTGGTTCTGCCATTATGCCTCCACGAACAAGTGCAAACGCATCAAGTATAAACTCATCTTTATCAAGTGCCGTTGGTAGCCTTTATAATCAATGTAATGACGCTAATAAATTTATGCAGTCTGGGCGTGATTATGAATTTATTTCAAATGCGCGTCGATTAAATACATCAGAATATACATTTAATAGTCGTTTAGGTTTTCTTTCTATAAATCAAAGTATAAATAACGATCAAACCGTTGCTGTTGCTTACCAATATACATATAATGGTAAAGTTTATCAAGTTGGTGAATTTAGTGATCAGTTTTCTTTGGGTCCTTTATATATGAGATTATTGAAAAGTGGTTCAATCACAAATCCTCGATTTGCAAATTGGGATTTGATGATGAAAAACGTGTATTCATTAGGTGCATATAATCTAAATCAAGCTGATTTTAAGTGTGATGTTTATTACAATAATATTGAAACCGGCGTTGATATTCCTTATGTACCTTTTGGGGATTTAAATGGCCAATTACTTGTTCAAGTAATGAATTTAGATAAACTAAGTGTAAATGGAGATTTAAGAGCTGATGGTGTTTATGACTTTATTAAAGACTATACGATTAATCCGAATAACGGACGTATCTATTTATCTACTAAAGAACCTTTTGGTAATAATTTGCGTTCTAAATTTAAGTTTTCAGACTTTCCTACAGCCAATAAATATATTTTTCAAGAGTTATATGATTCTACTAGAACAGTTGCTCAACTCTTACCTGAAAAAAATCGTTACAAAATTAAAGGTTCATACAAATCAGCAGGTGGTTCCGAAATTTCTTTAAATGCTTTAAATATTCCACAAGGTGCTGTTCAGGTTACTGCTAACGGACAAGCGCTTACTGAAAACGTTGATTACACGGTTGATTATACTTTAGGTAGAGTTAAAATCATAAACGAAAGTATTTTAAATTCGGGAGCTAATATTAAAGTTAGTACCGAAAGTAATTCTCTATTCAACGTTCAACAAAAAAGTTTATTTGGAACCCGTTTAGATTTTAAGGTAAATAAAGATTTAACATTAGGCGGAACCATTCTTCATTTAAGTGAAAAACCAACAACACAAAAAGTGACAATTGGTGATGAACCAGTTTCAAATACAATTTGGGGAGTAGATTATCAATATAGAACAAATGCTCCGTTTTTAACTCGATTAATTGATAAGATACCCCTTATTAACACAAAGGAAATGAGCATGATAACTACTCAGGGAGAATTTGCTCAACTCATACCTGGAAATGCAAAAGCAATTGGTAAAAATGGTAATTCTTATATTGATGATTTTGAAGGAAGTATTTCATTAATTGATTTAAAAAGTCCTAGTGCATGGTCGTTAGCAAGTATTCCACAAGGCCAACCTTCTTTATTTCCTGAAGCAATTTACAGCGATGATATAAAAGCTGGAATTAACCGTGCAAGTTTTAACTGGTATAACATCGATCCGATATTTTATGGTATTCAAAATACTAGTTTAAAACCTCCAAATATTCCTGTAGCAACTTTTAGTAATAATTTTATGCGTCAGGTTTTAGAAAGAGAGTTATTTCCTAGTAAACAATCTGTAAACGGACAAGCTGTTGTGTTATCAGTTTTAGATTTAGCCTTTTATCCAGAAGAAAGAGGTCAATATAATTATGATGTTGAACCTATTAGTGGAATTTCTGCTGGTATTAATAAAACACCTGGTAATG
>CAIYSA010000431.1 GCA_903928655.1 uncultured Bacteroidota bacterium | reverse complement strand
TGCTTCGATGGCTACTTTGAACTTAAATTCACGGCTATGTTTTCTTCGAATGTTACCAGATTTGGTAATAAGATTGGTTGATGATTTACTGCTATTGGAAATTCTGACCATAATTTAATTTTTTAATAAAATTGATAAATTCAATAATGGGACTGTTGAATCCCAAAACCAATCTAAATTTTATCTAAAAAAATAAAATCACAGAAATTTTTTGAAGAATTTTCGTGATTTTATTTAATGTTGGGCAATTTTTTAGAGTTATTTTGGATGTTTTTGGTAAATTTTTAGTTTTTTATTGTGCTTTGAACACAATAGTTTCTTGTTCTAAGTTGTTTGAGGTAATTGATAAAGCTCATTTAAAACAATCATTCTTTTGAAGTTATGAGCAATAGCTTCCATAAAAGCAGTGAATTGGTTTTTGGCAATTCCCAGGTAACGAACTCGATGGCTGGTTTTGCTAAATACTCGCTCATAAGGAGCTCTTAATTTAGTGTAGAATTTATCAAGCTCTTTATTCTTGTTTTTCATATTATTCTTTTTAATAGCAGCTAGATGAAGATTTCTTTTAGCTGCTGCTATTTTAGCATTTTTATCACAATAGCCTTTATCAGCATAAACTGCTCCTTGACTTGGAATAATATGTTTCATTCCTTTGGAATCAATAACATTGGCCTTGGTCACTGCTACTTTATTGATCATTCCTGATTGCATATCAACACTGGTGTGTTTTTTAAAACCATACCAGAATTTATTGTTACCTTTACAGCCAAAATTAGCATCTTTATCCTTGGCTATTTTAGGAAGTATTTGATTATTCAGTTTTTCATATTTTTCAGCAATAGCCTTATCTCGCTCGATCCACAAAGATGCCTTACTGATTAAATGAGATGCATCAACAAAAGTAAATACTTCACTCATGTAACCTTTTGCTTTTAGTTGATCTTTGAGGATGTTAAAGATCTTAGCTAATCTATTAGTTCCGATTTTACTTCTGAGTTTGCTAAATAAGGAATAATCTGGTGTTTTATCGAGTAAACCAAATTCACAAAACCATTTAGAAGCTAAATTGCTTTTTAATGATTCTTCTAATTCTCTGTCACTTAAGTTCTCCATAAACTGAATCAGTAAACACAAGAACAATCTGAATATGCCATAACCTTTATTGTCAGCATCTAAAGACATTTCAATTTTTTCCAATTCCTTACGAACAGGATTTAAATCCCATAATTCTTTGAATTTGCGGTAATTATGATTTTTAGCAACTAATTGATCTAAACTGACTATCTCTACCTGATAAGACATATCTGACTTTACTAAAATCTTAAAAAAATAACCAAAATAAAAAGCTTAAAAGCCAGATAGATAATAGCTTTATTGGTACTTTAAGCAAGAAAAAATCAGAAAAGATTTGGAGTTTATTTAAGGATTATTTAAGGATGGGATTCAACAGTCCCATAAGGGTGAAAGAGTTGCTCATTTAGCTAGAGAATATGATGTTAACCCTAAAACTATCTATAATCTGCTTAAAAATAAAGCTAATCAGC
>CAIYSA010000430.1 GCA_903928655.1 uncultured Bacteroidota bacterium | reverse complement strand
GCTTTGCTGATTGGGAAAAAGATTTACAAGGCAATAATGATTTGTTATCTATTACTCAGCCACAAATTATTAAAACTATTCATAAAGAATATTTAAAAGCAGGTGCTGATATTATTGAAACCAACACATTTAGTGGAACTACAATTGCCATGGCGGATTATGGGATGGAATCATTAGTGTATGAATTAAACTATGAGTCTGCTAAAATTGCAAAAGAAGCCATTCAAGAATTTTATATTGAGTTTCCTAAATTTGCACATATTCAAAAATTTGTAGCAGGTGCAATGGGGCCAACTAATCGCACTTTATCATTATCACCAAATGTAAATGATCCTGGTTATAGAGCTATAACGTTCGACGAGCTTGTTGCAGCTTACACCGAACAAGTGCGTGGATTAATTGATGGTGGAGCTGATGTTTTATTAATTGAAACTATTTTTGATACATTAAATGCAAAGGCTGCTTTATTTGCTATTCAAAATTACTGCGAATCTATTGATCGTAAAATGCCTGTGATGGTTTCAGGAACTATTACCGATGCAAGCGGCAGAACGTTGTCTGGACAAACAACCGAAGCATTTTTGAATTCAGTTTCTCATGTTGATTTGTTAAGTGTTGGGTTAAACTGTGCTTTAGGTGCAAAAGATATGCGCCCTTATTTGGAAGAACTTTCTACAAAAGCGCCTTTTTATGTGAGTGCTTATCCTAATGCGGGTTTGCCAAATCAGTTTGGAGAGTATGATCAGGATGCTCATGAAATGGGACATCAAATAGAAGATTTTTTAAATGCAGGATTTATAAATATTGTTGGAGGATGCTGCGGAACAACACCTGCTCACATTAAACGCATTGCTGAATTAGCAAAAAATGCAAAGCCTCGTAAACGCCCGGTTGCTGATTCTTTGATGCATTTAAGCGGATTAGAGCCTGTTACACTTCGCCCAGAAAGTAATTTTATGAATGTGGGTGAACGTACAAACGTTACTGGTTCAAAAAAGTTTTTGCGTTTAATTAATGAAGGTAATTACGAAGAAGCGTTATCTATTGCTAAAGATCAGGTTGACGGCGGTGCGCAAGTTATTGATGTTAACATGGACGAAGGAATGTTGGATAGTGAAGCTGCTATGACTAAATTTTTAAATTTAATAGCTTCCGAACCAGATATTTCTCGAGTGCCAATTATGATTGACTCTAGTAAATGGAGCGTGATTGAGGCCGGTTTAAAATGTGTGCAAGGTAAGGCAATCGTCAATTCAATTTCGTTAAAAGAAGGTGAAGAAAAATTTATTGAACAAGCTCATAAAGTAAAGCAATATGGTGCAGCCGTTATTATAATGGCTTTTGATGAAGTAGGGCAAGCCGATACCTTTGAACGTAGAAAAGAAATTTGTAAACGTGCTTATGATATTTTAGTTGATAAAGTTCATTTCACTCCACAGGATATTATTTTTGATCCTAATATTTTCCCTGTTGCTACAGGTATGGAAGAGCATCGTTTAAATGCGCTCGACTTTTTTAATTCAACCAAATGGATAAAAGATAATTTGCCACATGCTAAAGTTAGCGGTGGTGTAAGTAATGTGTCTTTTTCATTTAGAGGAAATGATCATGTGCGTGAAGCCATTCATTCAGCATTTTTATACCACGCTATTAAAGCTGGAATGGATATGGGAATTGTAAATCCATCGCAATTGGTTATTTATGATGATATTGAAAAAACATTATTAGAATTAGTTGAGGATGTGTTGCTAAACCGCAGAGATGACGCGACAGAGCGTTTAGTTGATCATGCAGAGTCTTTAAAAGGAATTGTAAAAGGTAAGACTGAAAAAGATGAAGAGTGGCGTAAAGGAACGGTTGAGTCTCGTTTAAGTTATGCTTTAGTAAAAGGATTAGTTGAACATATTGATGCTGATACAGAAGAAGCTCGTCAAAAATTAGGCAGACCATTACACGTTATTGAAGGGCCATTAATGGATGGAATGAACATTGTTGGAGATTTGTTTGGTGCCGGAAAAATGTTTTTACCGCAGGTTGTAAAAAGTGCTCGTGTGATGAAAAAAGCAGTTGCTTATTTAGAGCCTTACTTACAATTAGAAAAAGAAGAAAATGCAAAAGCTGGTATTATTGGTGATGGAAGAACAAACGCTGGTAAAATTTTATTAGCAACTGTAAAAGGTGATGTACATGATATTGGAAAAAATATTGTTGGTGTTGTATTAGCTTGTAATAATTATGAAATCATTGATTTAGGTGTAATGGTTTCGTGTGATAAAATATTAACCGAAGCAAAAAAACATAACGTTGATATAATTGGATTGAGTGGATTAATAACGCCATCCTTAGATGAAATGGTTTATGTGGCTAAAGAAATGGAGCGTTTAGGATTTAAAACACCTTTATTAATTGGTGGTGCTACAACTTCTAAAGTACACACTGCTGTTAAGATTGCTCAAAATTATTCGGGGCCTGTGGTGCATGTGAATGACGCTAGTAAATCGGTGCCAGTAGCCAGTAGTTTAATTTCAGAAGAACATCGTGCTTCTTTTATAGCTGATGTCAATAAAGATTATGACCGAGTGCGCGAGCAAAATAAGAATGCACAATCGCAAAATAAATTTATTAGCATGGCTGAAGCTCGTGAAAATAAAATGCCAATCGACTGGAAAAAAACAGAGATAAAAAAACCAAATTTTATTGGCACAAAAGTTTTTGAAGATTATGATTTAAAAGAAATAGCTGAATACATTGACTGGACGCCATTCTTCCATAGTTGGGAATTAAAAGGATCGTATCCTAAAATTTTAAATGACCCTGAACGTGGAGTAGAAGCAACTAAATTATTTAACGATGCACAAAACATGTTGAATAAAATAATTTCAGAAAAGTGGTTAAAGGCAAAAGCAGTGATTGGAATTCATCCTGCAAACACAATAAATGACGATGATATTGAAATTTTAGATGCTTCTGAAAAAAATGCAGTTTGTACTTTTCATAGCATTCGTCAGCAAACAAAAAAGCCAGCAGGACAATATAATATAGCCTTAGCTGATTTTATTAAACCCGCAACTTCCTCCCCTTCGGGGAGGACTGAGGAGGGGCTTGATTATATTGGAACATTTGCTTTATCTACTGGTTTTGGTATTGACGAACACGTTGCTCGTTTTGAAGCCGACCATGATGATTATAGTGCTATCATGTTAAAAGCATTGGCGGATAGATTAGCAGAAGCCTTTGCTGAATTAATGCACAAAAAAGTACGTAAAGAATTTTGGGGATATGCTTCAACTGAAACTTTAAAAAATGAAGAATTAATTAAAGAGGAATATGATGGTATTCGTCCTGCTCCAGGTTATCCGGCGCAACCAGACCATACTGAAAAATTAACCATTTGGAAATTATTAGAGGTTGAAAAAAATATTGGCATGACGTTAACAGATAGTTTAGCCATGATACCAACAGCAGCGGTGAGTGGTTTATATTTTTCTCATCCTCAATCGACTTATTTTGGAATTGGAAAAATTAATAAAGTGCAAGTTGAAGAATATGCTAATAGAAAAAAGATGCCTTTTGAAGTGATTGAAAAATGGCTTGGACCAGCCTTAGGATATTAATTTTGATGTAATAAAATCATTTTAAATTGTTATATCTTTTATGATTTATAAACTGATTTTTATAGATTTCTATTTCATAAGATTTATATTTCCTATAATTTTATATTTTTTATCATCAATACCTTTTGCTTTAATTGAATAAATATAAATACCATTAGCTACACTTTCTCCATTGCGCATTCCATCCCATCCTTTAGTAATATCATTCGATTGATATAATAATTCACCCCATCTATTAAAAATAAAAATTTGATATTCTATAATGTTAGTACCTAATACTAAAAAAAGATCATTTAATTTATCTTCATTAGGAGTAAAGGCATTTGGTATATAAAGTGTAGATTCGGTTTTAAGATCAACTAAAACACAACTTTGATTAACGCATAAATTTGTGTCGGTAACTATTACGCAATACTTTGTTTGTTCTGTTTGATTAATTTGGATTGTGGAATTAGTAGAACCATTAGACCATAGGTAACTATTTCCTCCACTTGCTAATAAAGTTAAATCTTCGCCTGGTGTATAAATAAATGAACTAGAACTACTATTAATAATAGCATTTGGTAAAGGATTAACTATTACTGAGGTTGTTATTGTATCTAAACATCCTGCCAAATTACCAATTACTGTATAAACACTATTACTAAAAGTTGTACACGTAACAATTGAACCCGAAGTTGTATTTAATCCAAATGTTGGTGACCACGTATAACTATTTGCACCGAAGGCAGATAGTGTTGCTGTTTCACCAAAACAAATAGTTGGAGATGTAGCAGATAATGAAGGTTGATTAATTACAGTAATTGTTGTTGTATTAAAAGAAATGCAACCATCAATTGATTCACCAAAAACACTGTAAGAACTTGTAGCTGATGGTGTTCCTATCACAACGGATCCAGTTGTTAAACTTAATGCAGTAGATGGTGCCCATGTGTAACTAATAGCTCCATTTGCAGTTAAGCTTGCACTTTGTCCTATACACATCGATTCACTTGTTACACTTATTATTGGGTTGTTAAGTATGGTTATAGTTGATATTTGACTTGCAAAACAACCATTAGCTAATCCAATAACAGTATATGAAGTTGTACTAACTGGAGAGCCTGTAACAACCGAACCGTTGGGGGAACTTAACGTGAAGGCTGGTGTCCAAGTATAATTTGTTGCTCCATTTGCAATTAAAGTTGCAGTTGCTCCTGGGCACACTGTTGCTGAAGTTACACTAATGCTAAAATTAGTAATTGTTACAGATTGTGTTACGGCAGGCATGGTGCATGTATTAACGGCAAGCGTTAATGAATAAATACCCTGATTAAGAATAGAAGCACTGCCTATGGTAACAGAAGAACCCGAACCGGCGAAGGCATTTGGTCCAGACCAATTATAGGATGAAGTAGGAATTGTATAGGAAGGAGATGCCGTTAGTGATAATGATTGTCCCGCACATAAATTTGTGTATGAAATAACAGGAGTAATGGTTGAACATACTGCGAGTGTAAAAAACATTTTAGTATTGGAATCAAAATTTTGATTTAAAAATTCAAGCCTTCCTGCATTTAAAGTTGCTCCAGATATAGCTTTTGCATCAACAAAATTTCCATCATCATCTATAAGTAATCTAATGTTTGCAGTTGGAGTTCCTATAGGCAGTAAACTTTGTTCAAATGCAATTGTAACATTTTGACTTAAATTGGATTGTTGGGCCTTCCATACTCTTTGTAATCTATTGCCAAATGCTAAAGGCACATTCACATTTGAAAATATAACTGCTAGATTATTGTGTCCCCAAATTAAAAAAGAATTATCATTTGAAAAATTAATTGTATTAGCTGTATTACTTACATTTATACTTGCTGTACTTATTGTCACTAAATCTAAAAGGTTATTATTTCGCGACTGTTTTTGATTTTGTGCAGAAGCATCTTCTCTTGAAATACCAGTAATATCAGAATTATAGCCTAAATTTAATGTAGCATCCCATACCGTTAAACCACTTGCTGATGTATAATTTTGTGGAGTGGTTTGATCTAAAGTAAACCCATATTTTATTGCTAAATAAGTTTCAACTTTATTAATTTCTGGAATGGTTAATTTACGATTGTAAATAATTATTTCAGAAATATCAATCATAGAAGGATAATTAAAACTTAAATTATTTCCAATTGACATTTTTTGTAAATTAATTCCTGGGTTAAAACCGCCTAAGCTCGAAATAATTCTAAAAGCATCATTTTTCCCTTGAAACCTTAACGCATTGTTAGTATTATCAGTTGTAGTTGTTACTAAATTATGTTTGTTGGCAATTGAAATTACACTTAAATTATTAATTCCTAATGGACTTATAGAATTCGGAAAATCACATCGTAAAAAACTTCCATTATTTTCGTATCCAACGCGACTTGCTCCTCCAGAACTAGTTTCCCATTTTAACCACACACCATTTGTTCCGTAATGTTTTATTATTTGAAAAATAGTATTATCGTTCGCATTAAATAATTGATTGCCATTAAAACCTACGTTACTAAAGAGAGATTGATTAACTCCATTAAATCGAATATATGGATTAAAATTTATAGGATTGTCAGTAAAAGTTGGCGCATTTTGTAATGGAAATGATGAAGGGGTAAATTGCACAAAATTTGTAATAATTCCTCCTGCGGCATTATTATTCCATTGTGTAACATTTACTCCTGATGTAATAATGTTAAAATTGGCTTTAAGCCATAATTGAATGTTTGTTCCAACACCTCCTGGATTTTGACTAAATAATTTTGAATTAAAAAAGACGAAACACAGAATTATGAATAGAATTTTTTTTAGTATTATTTTGTCCATTATTCTAAAAAATATAAATGTTTTTATTTTAAATATCATAAATATATCATAGTATAATTATTCTTTATCCTTCTTAATTTTTAATATTTTTCAATTAGCTTTTTTTATTTTTTAATAAGAATTATGATTTCTTTTTAAAACTAATATTTCCCATAGCATCTAAAATCTTTTTAAATACTTCGAAGTAAAGCATAATCATTAAGGTAATACTCATCAACCAAATAACAGCTAGATTAAACCAATACGTTGGAATGAGTTTGCCTAAAAATAATTTATTAGGGGCATAAAAATGTGCAGAGCCTAAATTAGAATCTGTTGGATCTAAATAAATAGGGTCAGCACGTTGTATTAATTTTCCATCAACTTCAAGACATTTTAATGGGCTTAAGTCATTTTTATTTTCTACAAAATTCTTTAAACTTTCATTTTCATAATCGTCTTCCATTTTAATGAAAGCCTCATGCCCATTTTCTTTTATTAATTTTTGGGTAACCGCATCCTTTCCTTCTCTGGCTTTGTTACCATAATTAATATAATGTTCTTTTATTTTTTCGAGTAAAAATTTGTTTAATGAGTTTCTAACTTCACCATTAAAATCTTTAACGTTAAGTTTTTCAATATCACTAAAAATGTATTTGTTTTTTAAAAAAACTTGCTCTTTTAAAAGAGCTGTTTTAATCAATAATAAATCTTTTTCAGTTGTTTCTTTTTTCAAAAATTCTTTTTGTTCATTCAGAACTTTTGTCATTTTATTTTCAATGGCATTTACCCAATAATTATTTTTATAATCGACAATGCTAATCGCTTTATCATATTTGTAAAAATTCTTTTCAAATTCATTTGTTTTAAACTGGTTAACAGCTAAGGCTTCAAAAGCCCAGCGACTAGACATCATTTCACCAACCATTGGTACGCCACCTTGTTTGGCAAGAGTAGGGTTAAGCTTGTCAAATTTAACAACCACACCTGCTAATAATAATTGAGGGATAATTAAAAACGGAATCGAAATATAAATAGTTACTGCACTATTAAACGCGCTCGAAATATTTAAACCCAACATGTTTGCAAAACACGATGCTGAAAATAAAACCAACCAATAATCAGAATACATTCCTTTTACTCCTAAAATAGAATTACCAACTAATACAAACGTTAGGGTTTGAATAGCTGATAAAACAAACATGATGGTGATTTTACTCCACAGGTAACTTCCTTTACTTAGGTTTAAAAAAGTTTCACGTTTGCGTATTTTACGATCTCTAATTATTTCTTCTGCAGAAACGGTTAAGCCTATAAATAGAGCAACCACAACCGACATAAACATATAAGCCGGTATGTTTTCATTATCTCTAAAAATATAACCCTTTTTGTTTTCAGCGTCTGCGCTAAAAAAGCGAACTAAATACGCTAATACAAAGGCTAAAAATGGAGCTTCAAAAAAGTTAATTAGTAAGTATTGTGAGTTTGTTAATTTACTTAAAACATCACGAGTTAAAAAAACTTTAAATTGTTTAAAGGTATTTGGAATTTTAAAAATGGCTTCTGGTATTTTATCATGGTGTTTAATATCGCCAATAGTTGATTCAATTTTTTCAACATAACTTTTGTTCCATTCTGCCGGACTATTTTTTCGAGTGTGAGTTAAGTTTCCGTATTCATCCAATACTTTACTTTCAATAATGTTGAAAATAAGTTCAGGATTTACGTTACCACAGTTCCAACATTCACTTTCCTCAGCATTAACATGTTCAACTAATTTTTTGAAATAAGAAACCGCATCAACCGGATTGCCATAATATATAGGGTATCCGCCAACATCTAAAATTTGAAGCTTATCAAACATTTTAAAAATATCTGATG
>CAIYSA010000429.1 GCA_903928655.1 uncultured Bacteroidota bacterium | reverse complement strand
TTAGGAAATAAACAAGCTATCAAAAAGAAAGTTGAAAGTGATAAAAAAACAAAACTCAAAGAAACGCTGAAAAAGAAAAAAGATTTAATAAACCTAAAAGCTACAAAAGAAAAAGCTTGGCTAAGTTATAGTGATTTTGTAACCTCTGCAAGCAAAGCTAAGTCTAAAAAAGCAAAGCCCGTTGCGGTAAAAAAAGCTGCGAGCAAAAAGCAAAAAAAATCTATAGGAAAAGAAATACCTGAAAAGGTAAAAAAAGAAAAGAAAATTAACAATAAGAAAAAAGATAAAAAAGCGAGTAAAAAGGCAAATAAAGTTTCCAAAAAAAACAATAAAACTACTATTACAAACAAGAAAAAGAAGAAATGATAATCCCACCTTATTTAAAAAAAGGTGATGATGTTATTTTAATTGCCACTGCTCGAAAAATAAGTTCGGATGAACTCGATCCAGCTATAACTATCATTAAAAGTTATGGTTTAAATGTTATTTTAGGTGAGCACATTTTTGAAATTGATAACCAATTTGCAGGAACAGATTTAGAAAGAAAAACAGATTTACAATGGGCATTAAACCATAAAACAGCAAAAGCAATAATTATTGCACGCGGCGGTTATGGTTCGGTAAGATTAGTTGAAAATTTAGATTTTTCAGAAATAAAAAAACAGCCAAAATGGCTAGTTGGTTATAGCGATGTAACGGTTTTACATAGTGCTTTGCATAACGAAGGCCTCGCAACATTGCATGCAACAATGCCTCTTAATTTTACAAAAAACGAAGAGGCTACAAAAAGTTTGTTTGATGCACTTTTTGGCAATTTAAATGCAACAAAAATTAATGGGAACTTATTTCTTAATAAAGATGGAAACGTAAGTGCTGAAATTGTTGGTGGGAATTTATCACTCATTTATTCTTTATCTGGAACGCCATTTGACCTTAACACAGATGGAAAAATATTATTTTTAGAAGATTTAGATGAATTTTTATATCATATTGATAGAATGATGATGCAATTAAAATTATCCGGAAAATTGAAAAATTTGGCGGGTTTAATTGTGGGCGGCATGTCGGATATGAAAGACAATCAAATCCCTTTTGGAAAAACGGCTGAAGAAATTATTTTTGACACAATTAAAAATTATGATTATCCTGTTTGCTTTAATTTTCCTGCAGGACATATTGATAGAAATTTAGCCTTATATTTTGGAAAAAAGGCTAGCTTAATTGTTAATTCAGGTTCCGTAACAGTATCTTACAATTGATTTAACAACTATAGTATCGACTTTCTATTTTCATAAAATTATTTTACCACTCATACAATAATTAAAAATAAACTATAATTTTTTCGCATTTTTACTTTACAAAAACCAACCACGATGAACTTAAAACCAGTCTTATTTTCTTTTGTAGCTTTTAGTTTTATATTAGCTTGCACTCATACAAAAAAAACATCCAAAACAGATTCTACTCATATTGAAGAACCATCTGTTAGTTTAGATACTATAAAAGTAGTATCAGACGAACCACAAAAAAAAGAAATATATCAAGCTACTAATACAAAATTGAGTGATATTATTCACACAAAACTTTGGGTTAGTTTCGATTGGCAAAAATCTCAATTAATTGGGAAAGCAGAATTACAAGTAAAACCGTACTTCTACCCAACACAAATGCTTTATTTAAATGCACGAGGCATGGAAATTAAATCTGTGAAGTTGGCAGAAAAAGAAGTTAAAGAATTGCCAATAAAAAAGGGAGGGAAATCAGTTGTTGTAGAAGATGTTTTTATTGATAAACCCGTAACTTATAAATACGAAAACGATTCTATTAAAATAAATTTAGGAAAAGAATATACTTCTAAAGAAACGTATTACATCACCATTGAATATATTTCTAAACCTAACGAAATTAAAGAAGGCGGAAGTGGCGCAATTACAAGCGATAAAGGATTATATTTTATAAATCCAACAGGTGCTGACGAAGATAAAATGCCTCAAATTTGGACTCAAGGTGAAACACAAAGTAACTCTGCATGGTTTCCAACAATTGATAACCCAACAGAAAAAATGACTAATGAAATTTATATGACTGTTGAAAATAAATACACAACATTGTCTAATGGAATTTTAGTGGATTCTAAAAAAATAACAGAACTTGTCCGTACCGACCATTGGGTAATGGATTTACCACATGCTCCATATTTAGTAATGATGGGCGTTGGCGAATTTAAAAAAGTAACCGACGAACCTTGGAACGGAAAAGAAATAAGTTATTATGTTGAAAAAGAATACGAACAACATGCAAAAGCTATTTTTGGGAAAACAAAAAAAATGATAGAATTTTATTCTACAAGATTAGGAACACCTTATCCTTGGCAAAAATACGCGCAAATTGTTGCTCGTGATTATGTAAGTGGTGCAATGGAAAACACAACAGCAACTTTACATGGCGACTTTGTTTGCTACCAAACAACACGTGAAATTATTGACGGCGCAAAAGGAGAAAGCACAATTGCTCACGAATTATTTCACCAATGGTTTGGCGATTATGCAAGTTGCGAAAGTTGGAGTAACTTAACATTAAACGAATCGTTTGCAACATATGGAGAATATTTGTGGGAGGAATTTGAAAATGGAAGAGATGCTGCCGATGATCATTCTGCCGATTCTCGTTTTGGATACTTTGCACAATCTGATCAAAAACAAGTTGATTTAGTGCGTTTTGATTATGATGACCGTGAAGATATGTTTGATGCTTTTAGTTATAATAAAGGCGGACAAATCATACACATGCTTCGAAAATATGTTGGTGATGATGCCTTTTTTGCTTCCTTAAAATTATACCTCGAAAAAAATAAATTTAAAACCGCTGAAGCACATGATTTACGTTTAGCATTTGAAGAAGTAACTGGTCAAGATTTAAACTGGTTTTTTAACGAATGGTATTTTGCTAAAGGACATCCGGAATTAGAAATTAAAAAAACATACGATGGAACTTTAAATAAATTAACATTAACGGTAAATCAAACTCAAGATTTAAAAGTTTCTCCTTTATACAAATTACCCGTATTTATTGATATTTATGCAAATGGAAAAAAAGACAGAAAACAAATTTGGATAGAAGGCGTTAAAAATACTTTTACATTCACTGTTAATTACCAACCAGACTTAGTGAATTTTGATGGAGAAAAACAATTGTTAGCAAAAGTAGATTTTGCAAAAACTAAAAAAGAATTAATTTTCCAATACAAAAATGCAGCAACATGGGGAGACAGAGATGAAGCATTAACTTTTTTTAAAGACAATTCGAGTGATGTTGAAGTTTATGAGCTTTTGAAAACTATTGCAGTTAATGATCCTTGGAGGAAATTTAGAAGCAAAGCAATTTCGATATTAAATGAAGTTGCTAAGGAAAAGGAGACAGAATTGAAACCACTTTTTCTTTCTATTTATAATAAGGATGTAAATACAAAAGTAAGAGCATCAGCCTTAAAAGCTTTAGCTGCAAATTATAAAGGAGAAGATTTAAATACGTTATACGAGAAAGCGCTTAACGAACAATCTTATGCAATTGCATCTGAAGGATTTGATGCCATTGCAAATTTAAATCCTGAGTTAGCTATGAAAAAAGCGTTGGCTTTAGAAAACGAACCATCAAAAGAAATTATGTATTCAATTATGGATTTGTATTCTAAAAATGGTACGGATGCAAATCACGATTACTTTAAGAAAGCTAAAAAACAATTTAATGGTTTTGAATTAATGAGTTTTGGAAATTTATATGGTAAATTTTTGAAACGTTGTACAAAACCAGAAACTGCGATTGACGGAGCAAAACTATTAACCAAAATGGCTTCGGGAGATAATAAGTATGTTAAATATGCAGCTCAAAAAGTAATGAAAGATAATTTAATAACTGTATGGCAAGGCAAAGAAGATAAGTTAAACGGACAAATTGAAAAACTTAAAAAAGAAAATAAAGATTTCACAACCTTAACCTCAGATTTAAAAGTAGTAACTGAAACTAAAAAACAAATTGTAGATTTATATAATACTCTTAAAAAGTAATTTTTAAGAGTATTTAGTGTTGTCATGCTGAACTTGATTCAGCATCTTAATAAACTAAAGTCATGCTGAACTCGATTCAACA
>CAIYSA010000428.1 GCA_903928655.1 uncultured Bacteroidota bacterium | reverse complement strand
TTTTGAATGTAAAACTAAGTATAACGTATTGTTTAACTTGGAAGGAAGTTATGTTTATGGAAAAAAAGTAAAAGAAGACATGGTTTCTAATATTAGAAATGATAACGGCGACGTAACTGATAATGAAGGGTTTCCTGCTGATTTAAGAATAACTCACCGTGGTTGGAATGTAACAGCAAATGTTGGCTATATTTTTTCTAAACTTGGTCATAATCCTAATTCAGGTTTATTTTTTACGGTTGGTGGAGGTTATATGTTACATAAAGCAAAATTGTATGATGCTAATAAAAAAGTGGCTGCAGTTAAGGGTGATTTACAAAAAGGGTATGATAATTTGACGGGAGGTTTTTCTTTATCTCAATTTATTGGGTATAAATATTTAAGTAATAACCGTTTAGCAAACTTTTATGTAGGTTTTGAGTTTTATGAAGGGTTTACAAAAAACCTGAGAGGTGTTAATTTTAATACAGGTTTAACCGACACCAAAAAAAGATTAGATGTAATTACCGGATTTAGATTTGGATGGATTTTACCATTATATAAAAGAACCAAAGATTTTTATTATTTTTAGAATATGGAAGATTATAGTATAAATGCTACAAAAGCAACTCCGGCAATTAATTTTAATTCGCAAAGCGGAATTTTATCAATTAATGGAAGGTCAATTCCTGAGGATTCGGTTTCGTTTTTTGAACCTTTGCAAAATATTGTAAGACAATATCTTGAAAATTCATTGCCTAATAATACTATAAATATTAGATTGGATTATTTAAATAGTAGTTCAACTGCTTGTTTATTAGGAATCTTAAGAGATTATGAAAAATTAAATAAATCAGTTACAACAATTGTTAATTGGCAATACGAATCAGAAGATGAAGATATTTTAAATATTGGTTTAAATTTTAGTGAAATAATAGACCTAAAATTTAATATGATTGTGGTTGATGAATTAAATTAATAAGAATTAAACTTTCTCATCATTCCCTTCAACTAATCGTATTCCATTCTCTTCCATTGTAACCTTTCGTTGTCTGTATAAAATCCCGATTGTTTTCTTAAAAGTAGATTTACTCATATTGAATTTTCTTTCAATAATATCTGGAGATGATTTATCAGTAAAAGGCATAAAACCATCATTCGTTTTTAAAAATTCTAAAATTGTATCTGTAGAAGAAAGTACATGTTTGAATCCGATTTTTTGTAAACTTAAATCAATCAAATTCCCTTCTCTTATTGCTTTAATGTATCCTTTCAACTCATCACCAACCATCACATCCTGAAAAATTTCGTTATGATAAATGAGTCCTTTATGAATACCATT
This sequence comes from uncultured Bacteroidota bacterium, assembly GCA_903928655.1. GTDB lineage: Bacteria > Bacteroidota > Bacteroidia > B-17B0 > Aurantibacillaceae > UBA4416. The sequence continues at coordinate 2,265 of CAIYSA010000428.1, read as the reverse complement.
GATGATGCAAGTGAATCCTAAAGGTGTTTCATCATAAACTAATAAATCAACTTCCTCAGCTTGTTCAACTTCTAAAACTTCGTTGCTAATAAATTTATTTACTTTACTTGATGCTACAATACGATCACTCGCTTCATCAATGTAAACGTATACCACATAATTACTGCCAGGTTCCATTTTTCTTTTTTGTTCTTTAAAAGGAACAAATAAATCTTTCTCTAAACCCCAATCTAAAAATGCGCCATATTGATTGGTATCACTCACGTTTAAAAAAGCAAAATTATTTATTTCAACATAAGGTTTTAATCGCGTTGCAATTATTCGGTCGTTGGAATCTTTATAAATAAATACTTCAATTTCAGTATTGACATCAAAACCTGGTTCGATGAATTTTTTTGGTAATAAAACTACATCTTGGTCGTTTTCACCTAAAAACAAACCAACTGGCGTATCTCTAATAATAGTTAATGTATTTGTTTGTCCTAATCTAATCATAATTTTTTTGTTATTTGAAATTTTGCATATCAAACAGTTTTTTATAAATACCCTGTTTTAAAAGCAATTCATCGTGTGATCCTTTTTCTACAATTTCTCCTTTGTCTAATACTATTATTTCGTCTGCATTTATAATTGTACTTAATCGATGAGCAATCACCACACTTGTTCTGTTTTGCATTAACCTTGTTAAAGCATCTTGCACTAATCTTTCACTTTCTGTATCGAGTGCACTCGTTGCTTCATCTAATATTAAAATGGGTGGGTTTTTTAATATTGCTCTTGCTATGCTTATTCGCTGGCGTTGGCCTCCGCTTAATTTTCCGCCTCTATCACCAATGTTTGTTTGGTAGCCGTCAGCTTGTTCCATAATAAAATCATGAGCATTTGCAATTTTTGCAGCTTCAATAATTTTTTCTTTCGTTGTATTTTTTAATCCAAATAAAATATTATTTTCAATGGTATCATTAAATAAAATACTTTCTTGAGTAACCACACCAATTTGATTTCTTAAGCTTTCAATATCAATTGATTTAATATTTATGCCATCAATTTTTATTTCTCCTAAATCAGTATCATAAAATCGTGGAATCATATCTGCTAAAGTTGATTTACCACTGCCACTTTGCCCAACTAAGGCAATTGTTTTTCCGCAATTTACTTTTAAATTAATGTTTTTTAAAACATAACCTTCATCGCCTTTTTTATAACTAAAAGATACATTATTAAATTCGATGCTGCTTTTAAATACAGAAATTTTTTGTGCATTAACTTCATTTTTAATTTGGATTTCAGTATCAATAATATCAAAAATACGATCCCCAGATGCTAACCCTTTTTGAATATTGGAAATTGCAACTGTTATGTTTTTTGCTGGGCCTAATATCATAGCAAATACAACTAAATAAGTTAAAAATTGTGAGCCGCTTAATTCGCCAGTATTATTTAAAACTAAACTTCCGCCATATATGATTAAACCAACCACGGCAGATACTCCAAGTACTTCTGATATTGGGGATGATAATTCTCGCTTATTAATTATAGAGCGAGATAAGTTTTTGTATTTATTGTTTTCAGTATCAAACTTTTTAGAAAAGAAATTGATATTATTAAATGCTTTAATGACTCTAATATTTGAAATTGTTTCTTCCACCAAGCTTAATAAATCGCCTTGTAAAAACATCAATTGCCCCATTTTTTTTCGTAACGATTTTGTAATCAAAGCAATTACAACTCCTACAATTGGAAAATAAATAATTGAAAATAAAGTAAGTTTAGCTGAAATAGAAAATAATAAAATGAAATAGGATATAATTACAAAGGGTTCTCTAAATACAACTTGAATACTACCAACAATTGAATTTTCTATTTCATGAACATCAGTTGAAATTATTGATAATAAATTTCCTTTTTTTGAACTACTAAAAAAGCCCATATCTAAACGAATCATTTTTTCGTAAAGGGCTTCTTTCAAATTATAAACGAGTTTGGTTCTTACTTTTGTTAAAATAAATTGAGATAAATATTTAAAAACATTAGATAAGAAAACACAAATACCAATTACAATACACATTACGAGTAATGCTTTTTGTTTGTCTTGTCCGCCAAATTTATAAGTGAAATAATCTAACAATTGCTTAAAATAGCTTGATGATAAACTAAAGGATGGTAATTCATTAACAACCTTAATGCTGTTTTCTGGGTTAAATAAATAATCGAGTAATGGAATTAAAATACCAAAATTGAGCACTCCAAAAATAATAGCAAACA
>CAIYSA010000427.1 GCA_903928655.1 uncultured Bacteroidota bacterium | reverse complement strand
GTAGTCGATGCTTGCTTTACAATAAATGGCAAAACTGCTGTCGTATTTTTGTTGTTGCGTTAAATTTGGTAGTTTTTTATAGCTCGTAATGATTGGCTTTTCTCCCGAAACTACAGCTATTCCAGCCTTTATGCCCATGTAAAAATAAATAGATTTTCCGTCGCAATTAATTTTTGATGCCGAAATAGATTCGGGTGAAATAACTAAATAACTTTTATACGATTCGTTAATTAATTGCGCTTGTTGAAATTCATTCCAATATTTTTCTACGGTAGGTTTTATTTTTAATAATTTACTTACTTCAATATCTAATTTTTCGTTTAGTTCTTTTGTTTTTAAATTTAATGCTGTTTCTATTACCGCAGCAATTGGAATTTTAATCAATCCTAAAGATAGAAATGGTTTCTCTAGCCATTGAAAATCGGTTTCCGAACTTATCTGCACGTCCCAATTTGCGTTAATTCCAATTTTACTATTGATGGTTAAATTTATTTTAAAAGTAGCTTCCTTAGATTGGTCTACACCAACTGTTTGATCGAACATACTAAAGAAATCTTTTTTTAATCTGCCTTTTACATAAATTTCGATGGGTGCAGTAATCGAAATTTTATCGCCTTTGCCACTAATTTTAAAGTCAGCTAGCTTGCTAATCTTTACGATTAAATTATCGTTGTTATTATTTTCAAAACTCTCATCATTATATAATACACCATTAAATTGCTTATTGATATTGTTTTCAAGGCTCAAACAATTCACACTAATGGGCAAATTGATAGTGGAAAGGGGAATGGTATTCTTTTTTGTAATACCTAAATCTGGTTTAATGGCCACCGTTTTTTGGATACCACAGCTATTTAAAAGAGTAGCAAATGCAAGTATGATAAGGCTAAAAGTCAGTTTTTTCATTTTGTTAATGGCGATTTCTGCTAAAGTAATAAAATTGCTAAAATAAGCTGTTAAACCTTATGCGCGCTTTTAGCTTTTATCATTATATTTACTTTAAATATCAATTCAATAAAATGAAAAATAACAAATTTTATAGTGTATTAGCCATAGCGCTTACCATGTTCAGCATCCATGTAAATGCGCAATCAGAAAGCGTAGTTACTTCAGACAATGGCCATGCAACCGAGCACACAACAATCAATTTTAAAGCCATTGCCTTAGTCAATGCTTATAATAAAACTGCAACTAAGCCAATTCAATTTATTGGTAATCGTAAAGCGCGCCAGATTCCAGAAATGGATATAAGCCGTAAAAATAAAACAGTACATGTCGATCCATTTGGTATCACGCAAAACTTTGCAAAAAGCGCAGCAGTGCCAAATCCTTCGCCATCTCCTATTTCAAATTTTGCTGGAATCAGCGACAACAATACTTCTATACCACCAGATGTGAATGGAACAGTTGGTCTAACGCATGTAATGACAACACTCAATACACAAGTTAGAATTTCGGACAGAAATGGGGTAACGATTAGCACGGTTACCTTAGATGCTTTTTGGGCTCCAGTAGGTTCTGCTTCGGGTTGTTACGATCCAAAAGTATTATACGACCACGAAGCAAATAGATGGATGATGGTTGCATCATGTAATGCACAAACAGTAAACTCAAGTACTTTATTAGCCATCTCTAATACTGGCGACCCTACTGCAGGTTGGCACTTATACAGAGTCGATGTAGATTCTACGAATAAAAAATGGGTAGATTATCCAAGTATTGGATTTAATGATAAATGGATTGTAGTGCAAATGAATTTATTTGCCATGCCAAATAATTCGGGGACATCGCATCAAATTTATGTTTGGAATAAAGCAGATTTATATGCCGGCGGCACAGGCTTGTTTAAAAGATTCGATATTACAAACGAAGCAACTGCTATTGCTTGCCCTTCTATACATTACGATAGATCAATTGGAAAAATGTACACCTTCAGAGTTTCTTCTGGAAGCAGTGGAGGTAATGGTGTTTTAGG
>CAIYSA010000426.1 GCA_903928655.1 uncultured Bacteroidota bacterium | reverse complement strand
TTCTTCTTTTCTAAAATTTTAGCATTTATCATTGCTCCATATACATGGTTATTTATTGGATTATTAATTCTATTAAAAAAAGTATGGAGTACGCCATATAAAAAGTGGGTTTTAGCAATTACTATTTTTTCATATGTAATTTCAAATTCGTTTTTGGTTGATGAAGTTGTTCGCACTTGGGAATTTACAGATGATGATATTTATTTAAAATCTACGAAATATGATATCGCTCTTGTTTTAGGTGGAATGGGTAGAATTGATGAACGACAAAATCGTTTTGATTTTATGGGTGCAGGTGATAGATTGTTTCAAACTTTAGCATTATACCATAAAGGCAGAGTTAATAAAATATTTATAACGGGTGGTTCTGGCAGTATTAACTATCCTAATCATCGCGAGGCTAATTATGTAAAGCAATATTTAAAAATGATTCATGTTCCCGATAGCGCAATTTTAATTGAAGATAATTCAAAAAACACGTATGAAAATGCAATTTTCACAAAACATATTTTAGATAGTATGCAATTTAAAGGCTCTATTTTATTAGTAACATCGTCATTTCATATGAAGCGTTCATTAGCTATTTTTAATAAAGCTGGTTATAAAAACATTACTCCATTCATTACTAATAAAATTACTGGAAATAGAAGATTTGATTTTGATTATTGCTTCGTCCCAAATTCTGACGCACTTTCTTCTCTCAATTTAATTACTCATGAAATGATTGGTTATTTCACTTACAAACTAAAAGGCTATTTATAAAATCACTAACTAAAAAATGTACACTTCAATAAACCAATTTATAAAAGATTTTACTCAAGAAAAGGAAATAACCTCAAGTTTATTTAACTCAATTCCAAATGATAAATTAATGTTGAAGCCAAATGATGACGTTCGTTCTTTAAATCGCTTAGTATGGCATATTTTAATTACTCATGGCGAAATGCTAGGTAAAGCTGCATTAACTATTAATTGTCCGCATGAACATTCAGAACCAGTTAATGATATAAGAGAAATTTGCCGATTATATGAAACCTCTGCTAATTCAGTTTTACAAGTTGTAGAAGAAAAATGGACTGATGAAGATTTAATTTCAGAATTAAATATGTATGGTGAAATTTGGTCGAAAGGAACTATCTTATCGGGTTTAATAAAACACGAAGTTCATCACCGAGGTCAACTTTCTGTTGTAATGAGATTAAATAATCTAAAAGTACCTAGTATATATGGTCCATCTAAGGAAGATTGGACAAAATACAATATGCCAATTGCAGAATAAATAGGTTAGCGTAAATTATTTTTTTATGGAATACACTTTTAAACTGCATCTTATTTTAAAAATTGATTTATGACTATCAAAAAAATTACTACACTCGCGCTGATGCTTTTTGCTTCGGCTTTTTTAGCTTTAGGCTTTTTTTCTAATACGTTTACTAAACAAATTCCTGAGATGCTTACTTTTAGTAAGACTGACACGTATGATAAACTATGGAAACGAGTTGATAGTTGCGAACTTAAAGGACTAACCGAAAGTGCATTAACTGTTGTTGACGTTATTTACAAAAAAGCAAAATTAGAAAGTAATGCGCCTCAGTTTGTAAAATCTATTTTACACCGAATGAAATTTGAAAGTTATAAGGAAGAATTTTCTTTAGAAAAATCTATTTTTAAATTACGTGATGAAGTAAATGAAGCTCATTATCCAATTAAACCTGTTTTGCAAAGTATTTTGGCTGATGCTTTTTGGCAATATTATCAAAATAATCGTTGGAAATTTTATGATAGAACAACAACTGTAAATTTTAAAAACGATGATATTGAAACATGGGATTTAAAAGCTATTACTAATGCCGTAATCACAAATTATAAAGCATCGCTAAGTAATGTTGACTCGTTAAAACGTACTAAGATTGATTTATATGATGCAATAATAAATAAAGGAACAACCGAATGCCGTACTTGGCGACCAACTCTGTACGATTTTTTAGGACATAGAGCGCTTGGTTTTTTTATGAGTTCGGAACCAGATGTTTCGCGTGCAGCAAATCGGTTTACTGTAAACGAGGATCTGTATTTAAAGCCTTATGTTGATTTTATTAAAACGCATTTAACAATTGGTACAGATTCTTTTGAGACTAAATATTATGCTTTGCAATTAATGCAAGACTTAACAAAGTTTCATGAAAAAGATGAGGATAAAAATGCCTTAATTGATGTTGAACTATTACGTTTAGATTATGTTTATTCAAATTCGCAAAATAAAAATAAGGACACATTATATTTAAACACTTTAAAAGCACTACAAAATAAATTTGTGAAAAGTGAACGAGTTACCGAAGTTGATTATAGGATAGCTAATTGGTATTTACAAAAAGCAAGTTTGTATAAACCATTGCAAGGCAATGAATATAAATGGTATAAAAATTTAGCCAAAGAAGTGGTTGAAAATGCAATTGCTAGATTTCCAAATTCAGATGGGGCTAAAGAATGTATCAACTTAAAAAATTCGATTCTCGCTAAGAGTTGTAATTTAACTATTGAAGAAGTTAATGAGCCAAATAAACCATTTAGAGTATTAGTGACTTCACAAAACATTAACAAATTATATTTTAAAGTAGTAAAAACAACTTCGCAAGAATTAAGGCAATTATTTAGAAAAAATTATGGTGAACAATTAGTAAAAAAGTTTAATGATTTTCCTTTAGTAAAATCTTTTTCACAAACGATAATTGACGATAATGATTTTCAATCTCATAACACTGAAATTAAAATTCCTGAATTGCCTGCTGGTTATTATGTTATTTTAACATCCTTAACAGAAGACTTTAAATATGAAAATAATATTTATTCTTATGCAACTTGCATTATCAGTGATATTGCTAGTATTGAAAAAAGAAAACCTGATGGCTCGTATGATTTTTATGCTTTAAACCGACAAACTGGCGATGCATTAAAAAATGTAACAGCTCAATTGTGGTTTGAACAATATGATTATCCTTCAAGAGAATATGTTGTTAAAAAAGGCCCAACATTTAAAACTGATGATAAAGGGTTTCTTAATATTAGCAATTCAAATATAAGTGAACGCCAATTTTTTGTTGAATTTATAAATGGAAATGATGTATATTATAACAACAATAGTTATTATACATACAAACAAAATACCCAAGAATATAAAACAATTCAGTCAACCATATTTACTGACAGAGCAATTTATCGTCCAGGTCAAACTGTATATTTTAAATCAATAGTTCTTGAATCTACCAATGGGAAAAATCATATATTAAAAACTAATTATCCTGTTACTGTTACATTTTATGATGTCAATTATCAAAAAGTAAGTTCACTTAATTTAACTACAAATGAATACGGAACCATAACAGGTTCTTTTATTGCTACACAAAATGGACTCAATGGGCAAATGCAAATAACAGACGGACATGGAAGCAAATATGTAAATGTTGAAGATTATAAACGTCCTAAATTTGAAACTACTTTTAATCCTGTAAAAGGAAGTTATAAAATGAATGATGAAATTGAAGTATCAGGTATAGCTAAAGCTTATGCTGGTAATTTAATTGATGGTGCAAAAGTTTCTTATAGAGTTGTTCGAAGAGTAAATTATCCATATTGGTATTGGTGGTATCGCCCATATTATTCGTCAGTTCCTGAAACAGAAATTAAAAATGGTGAAACGGTTACAAATGATACAGGAACTTATATTATTAAATTTAAAGCATTGCCAGATGAGTCATTTTCAAAATCAGAAAATGTAACATTTAGTTATGAAGTGTTGGCAGATGTAACGGATATTAATGGCGAAACACATTCTACAGAAACAAATGTTACAGTTGGTTATAAAACCCTTAATTTAACTGTAAATACTGATGAATTGGTAGAAGTGAATTCTGCAAAGCCAATTAGAATTTATACGTCTAACTTAAATGGAACGCCTGAAGCTACAAAAGGAAACTTTACAATTTATAAATTAAAACAACCTAATAAAGTTTTCAGAGAAAGATTGTGGCCGCAGCCTGATAGACAAACGTTGACTCAAGACGAGTATTATAAAACATTTCCAAATGATTTATATGCTGAAGAAACCAATAAGTATAAATGGGAAAAAGAAAGTAAAGTCATTGAAAAAACGTTTGATACAGGTGCAAAAACTGAGTATGATTTAAGCGCTGAATTTAAAAATTTAAAAACGGGCGTTTATATTATTGAAGCAAATTGTAAAGATAAATATAATGAAGAGGTTAAAGCATTTGCTTATGTTTCTGTTTTTAATAAAACGGTTAATGAAATTCCAGAACAAAAACCAGAGTTTTATTTCATTGATAAAACCAGAGCTGAACCTAATGAAACTGTTAATTTCATTTATAATTCAGGTTATTCTAATACAAATTATTTGTATGAAATTGAATACAAAGGTTTAGTTACGGAAAGTATAAAAGTTACTGCAAATATGAATCCAGTATCTATTCATATTGGAGAATCAGCTATTGGAAATGTTGTAACGCATCAATCGTTTTTAAAGTACAATCGTTTTTATAATCATACTCAAGTCATTACTGTTCCTTATACAAATAAAGAATTAGATATTACTTTCGAAAGTTTTAGAAACAAATTAATGCCAGGTCAAGCAGAAGAATGGAAATTAATTTTGAAAGATAAAAAAGGTGAAAAAGCGGTTGCTGAAATGGTTGCAACGATGTATGACGCAAGTTTGGATGCTTTTGCAAGTAATGATTTTTATTTTAATATTTATCAAAGTTATTATGGGCAAGCAGCATGGCAATCACATTGCGGCCGACCAACAAATTCTATTGAGTTTAATAATATTCATCAAAAATATGAATCAGTTCCATCTCGATATTACGATAATTTAAATTATTTTGGTTTAGGGTTTTATCAAAATAATTATTATGGATATGGTGGAGGAGTTGATGATGTTACTGAAGACAAAGTATTTATGCAACTTGAAAGTAAAGC
>CAIYSA010000425.1 GCA_903928655.1 uncultured Bacteroidota bacterium | reverse complement strand
TTTAATAATTTATAAATTAATTTAATAATATACTTATGAAAAAAATTTACATTTCTGGATTAGTTATTTTTGCTGCTGTTTCTAATATTATAGGACAAACAGCACCAACTTGCTCTTTAAACCCATCATTTATTTCTTCTTCAAAAGTTGGAGTTTATCCTGATAGTGCAACTGCATTTATTAACGGAACAGTTGGTGTGCCTTATGTTCAAAACATAACGGTTAAAGTTCCAAAAGATACTGTAGTAACCTTACCGTTTAAATTATGTTTTAATCGTTTCGAATTAAAATCACCTGCTGGTGTAACTAATTTTAATTTACCTCCTGGTTTAAGTTTTACAGTTACCCCAAGTTTAATGAGTTCAGGTGTTATTTTTTTTCCAGGTAATGCAAATAATTGTGCAAGTATTTGGGGAACACCAACTGTTGCTGGTACATATACGCTTAGTTTAGAAGTTCAAGCTTTTGCTAATGGCCCAACATTATCTTGTCCTACAACTCCAGTTCCATCAGGAGGAACAAGTGTTTCAACTCAATTATTGAAATATTATAAAATTGTAATTTCGCCACCTGTTGGTGTTCAAGAAATTGGGCAAGATAAATTTGGTGTAATGCAAAATCAACCAAATCCATTTATTGGAAAAACGGATATTAAATTTTATGTAGAAGGTGAAGATGAAGCTGTATTGACAGTTTATAATTCCTTAGGAGCTATTGTAAATAAACAAATTATGAAAACTCAATTAGGTGAAAATACATTTATTTTGAGTTCAAATGGTTTATTTGCAGGAGTATATATTTACTCAGTTAAATATAAAAATGCGGTTAGTACAAAGCGCTTAATCATTAGCGAATAATTGCAATTTAAGGTTTAAAATTATAAATGTCTTTTCAAACCTTTCAATTATTAATATTAGGTAGTAGTTCAGCTACTCCTACATCTTCAAGAAATCCAACCGCTCAGTTATTAAATATAGCTGAGCGCTTTTTTTTAATAGATTGTGGAGAATCTACACAAATTCAATTACGAAAATACAAAGCTCGTTTTCAAAATATTAACCACATTTTTATTAGTCATTTACATGGAGATCATTTTTTTGGTTTACCTGGTTTTTTGGCAAGCATGCATTTATTAGGTCGTAAGAATGAATTAACTATTTTTGCCCCACCACAATTAAAAGAAATAATTCAGTTAATTCACAAGCACTCTGATACTTATTTATCCTATCCTATAAAATTTATTGATACTCAAAATAAAACCAAAGAATTGATTTGGGAAGATGAGAAGGTTGAAGTTTATAGTTTACCATTACAACATCGCATTAGTACAACCGGCTTTTTATTTAAAGAAAAACCTTTGCCACGTAATATTGATAAATATAAACTTGAAAAGTTTAATGTTTCATTTTCCGAAATACATAAACTTAAGTTAGGGTTTGATGCCATTGATAATGATGGAAAAACAATTAATAATACTGATTTAACAATCGCTCCGCATGCTACTCGTAGTTACGCATTTTGTAGTGATACTCGTTTTTTTGAAGGACTAGCTTCCGAAATTATGGATGTAGATTTATTATACCATGAATCTACTTTTTTAGAAGAGAAAGTTGATAGGGCTTTTCAAACGTATCATAGTACAGCTAAACAAGCTGCAGAAATGGCTATTTTAAGCAATGCCAAAAAACTAATTTTAGGTCATTTTTCGGCACGGTACGATGATTTATCAGAATTTTTAAATGAGGCTAAGCCAATATTTAATAATACTGAATTAGCTACTGAAGGTAAAATTATTGATATCTAAAATATAAAGTATACGTTTAACTATATTTTAAACTTATTTATTTTCCTTTTTAACTGTTTTCAAGTTTAATAAATTCATTGGGTTTGTTGTTAATCCTTTAATATTTTTATTAACCAAACGTATAGCTTGGTCGTAGTATAATGGAATAACAGGCGCATCATCAATAATCATTTGATCCATTTTTTGATACATTGCATTTTTTACTTCACGGTTTTGTTCTTTTATTACTTTTTCAAATAAGATATCAAATTCAGGATTTTTATAATGAGTAAAGTTAAAACCAACTGGAGCAAAGTTTTTACTATAAAATAATCCCATAAAATTTTCTTCGTCTGCATAATCACCAATCCAAGCTTTTTTAAAGAAATTGTATTCACAACTTGATATTCCTTGTCCTAAAACAGTTGCTTTATCAACACTAATACTAATTTTAATATTATTTTCGGCTAATTGTGATTGTATGAATTCTGTTTGATCTAAATAATTTTCAGTAGTATGTAATGTAATTTCAGGTAAACCTTTTCCTTCAGGATAACCAGCTTCAATTAATAATTGTCTTACTTTTTCAGGATTATAAGTATATCCTTTTACAATGGTATCATTAAATGAAGGTAAACCATTCGGTATAAAACCAGCAATAGCAGGGTATCCAATATTATTTCTATGGTATTTTACCATTTTTACTCTATCGAAACCATAATTGATTGCTTTACGCAATGCTTTAATTCGTAATGGAGAATTTTTCACAATTTCCATATCTTCATCAATTAATATTCCTAAGTAATCAGTTTTTAAAAATGTTTGTTTTTGTAAATTAAATTTAGTGGCGTACGAAGCTTGTAACATTCCATTTTGATCTAAAACTTCATTTACATTAAATGCATCAGCACCGCTTACCATATCATATTTACCATTTAACAATTCCATAAAAGCTGTTTCTCTATCTTTTACAAAGGATACGGTTAGTGCATCTAAATATGGTAATCTATTTGTTCCTTCAAATTCAAAATAAGTATCGTTTTTTAATAGTACTAATTTGGTACCTTCTTCCCATAATTTAAATTTAAAAGGGCCTGTTCCTACTGGGTTTCTTCTAAAATCATTACCGTACAATTCAATTGCTTCATATGGTATAACTGAAAAATATTTCATGGTTAACACACTTATAAAAGCACTAAATGGTTCTTTTAAATAAATAACAAAAGTACTATCGTTTGGAGCAGAAAATCCTTTGTAATTTGTATTTACTGACCTATCAATATTTGTTAAAAGTGTTAACGCTTTACTTACTCTTGGGTCATAAAGTCTATTGAATGAATAAACAAAATCTTTGGCAATTACTCTTCTTCCTTTTTCTTTTTCAAAACATTTGTTATCATGAAAATAAACATCATTTCTTAAAATAAAAGTATAAGCCAAACCATCTTCACTAACAAACCAATTTTTTGCAATACATGGAATTACTCTTAACGAATCATTCATTTGAACTAAACCATTAAATAATTGATTTACTGGCCAAATGATTTCTAAATTACTTGCAAATGCAGGGTCTAAGCTAGCCACACCAGCCATTTCATTGTAATTAAATACAGTTCTTTTGTCATCTTCACTATTTTTATTAGTGCACGTTGTTAAGAAAATTGTTACCAAAGTGCAGGTAATAATTAGGTATGTATATTTTAAAAAAAAATTCATTTTTTACATTTTGTTGTTATAATCAATATTATGAAAATTTGCTTATGGTTTTATTAACCTAATTAAACAGTTTTACACAATACAATGTCAATTCTAAATTATTGTATAAATTAGTATTGTATTTAAATTAAAAAAAATGAAAAAATTATTTCTTATTCCTCTTTTATTAGTAAATATTGTATTTGCGCAAGAAGATGGATTAATAAGGGTTAATGCTGAAAGTGCTTTAGAAAAATTAAAATTAAAAAATTACGAAGTTTCTGAAATCAATATGATTTTAGAAACTACAAAATAATTTAGCCCTCAATTTAAAATGGAATTTTCTTCAAAATTAATAGAACAAGCTGTTGGTCACTTTTCTGGATTACCAGGTGTTGGTAAAAAATCCGCATTACGTTATGTGCTGCATTTAATAAAACAAGATACACAAGAAGTAGCTAATTTTTCTGAAGTTATAAAAGCACTTAAAACTGATTTAAAATTTTGTCTAAAATGTCACACAATTTCAGATACTGATATTTGCAATGTATGCGCTAATCCTTTGCGAAACCATAGTTTAATGTGTGTAGTGCAAGATTATCGTGATGTAATGGCTATTGAAAACACAGGCTTATATAAGGGTGTATATCATGTATTAGGCGGTTTGATTTCGCCAATGGAAGGCATTGGACCAAGTAATTTAAATATTGAAACCCTTATTAAAAAAGTTGAAACTAATGAAGTGCAAGAAATTATTTTGGCTTTAAACGCAACTATGGAAGGTGAAACTACAAGCTTTTTTATTTTTAAAAAACTAGCACAATATAATGTTACGCTTTCTGCTATTGCACGAGGTATAGCAGTTGGAGATGAATTGGAATATACTGACGAAGTAACTCTTGGTAGATCTATCATTAATAGAATTCCTTACAATACAAGTTTAACAAGATAACCTACTCAAATTATAAAAAAAGCTCAATGATTAAATATTGAGCTTTTTTAATGTTATATAATTCGTTTTACTTTCCTAAATCATCAAAATTCACGTCGGTACTTTTGTTTTCAGAGTAATAATCGCTTGTGCGCTCTTCTCTTTCTACAATAGGTGGTGCATTTTCTTTAATAATTTCAATCGATTCGTTTAAACCTTCCATAAATTTAGCAAAGTCTTCTTTGTATAAAAAGATTTTGTGTTTTTCGTAAGTAAACTTACCATCTGTTCCAAAACGTTTTTTGCTTTCAGTAATAGTTAAATAATAATCATTACCCTTCGTTGATTTCACATCAAAAAAATAGGTGCGTTTTCCTGCTTTTACTGCTTTTGA
>CAIYSA010000424.1 GCA_903928655.1 uncultured Bacteroidota bacterium | reverse complement strand
AGAATTTTTTTAAATATATGTATATTAATCTAAAAAAATAACAAAAAATAAAATTAAACATGGGTTCAAATTAACCTGTAGAAAACCTTTTTATTTAATCAATTTATTTAAAAAATATAATTTAAAAGCCTGTTTTCTTTTTTGTAGGGTCGATAGCTTTTAATGTTAAACCCTGCAATGCAGATGCATTATTTGGAGAAAAATATAAAACTTTATTAAATAAAACTCTTGCTTCTGTGGTATTACCAAGTTGATAATTTGTCCAAGCTAACATTAATAATCCATCGCTATCGCAAGGGTATAATTTTACAATATCATCAAAGTGTGCAAATGCCGATTGATAATCTTTATTACTGTAATTTAATACACCCATCTTATAATGTGCGGTTGTATTTTTGGAATCAATATTTATAATAGCTTCATATTGAGCTTTTAATTCATTTTTATTTCCTAACAATTCTAAAGGATATGTAATTCCAAATTTTGGCTCAATTGCTTTTGGATTTAATTCTAATGCAATTTTATAATAGCCAAGGGCCTCCGTTTGCATACCTGCAAGATAACAAAGCCAACCTAATCTTAAATTAATAAAGTAAGATGATTTATCATAAACTGGTTTAACAGCATTTACAGCACCTTTATAATCTAATTTTTCTAATAATTCGTAACTTTTATAAAATGCATTCGTAACTAATTCATTGTTTGGTGTTAAACGCTTAATATATGAAATTCCTTCATTTGCAGAAGCATCTTTTGGTGAATATAATAAAACAACATTAAAATAATATTCAGCGTCTATGTTTTTTCCTAATTTCAAATTAGTCCAAGCTAACAATAAATTATTATCATAATCAAATGGATAAAGAGAAACTATTTTTTGGAAATACGGTAATGCATTTTTATAATCCTTTGAATAGTAGTAAACGGAACCTAAATTTCCATTTACCGTTTTATTATTTGGATCAATCTCAATTATTTTTTTTTCTTGCTCAATTAAATCTTTAAAATCTTCTAATTGATAAGCTGGATAAGCAAAACCATAGCGAGGCTCAATAGCATTTGGCATAATATTAATGGCTTTACTATAATATGCTAATGATCTTTTTTTATAGCCAGCTTTATAACACAACCAACCTAATCTCATATTTACTTCATAGGTTGTACTATCTTTCAAGCCAACCATAGTTTCTATAGCAGAATTATATTCCAATTTTTTTTCTTGTTCTAAACTTTCCGAAAATGCCAAAGCTGTTTTGTTACTTTGGGCAAAATTTGAATTGCTTAATATAAGTATAAATAAAAGTGTATTAAGGATAACAGATTTCTTCATTTTTTGAATTTAATTTTTGTTTTTAAATTTACATAAATTTATTTATTTTCAAACAAAAAAGTTCTTGATTTACTTATTTTCGAAAAACCAAACAATAGTAATAATTATTATACATAAAAAAATCCCACTTCAATAAGAAGCGGGATTTTTTTATGTATAATCATTTTAACTAAAAGTAGCCAAAAACTTTTTTGTTTGTTTTCTTTTTGTAAGTCCATTCTACTTTCCAACCATACGGGCAAGCATTTGAAGCAACTACTACTGCATTTCCACTTGCATCTACACTAAATAAAACTTTTAAAGCAAAGTCTTTTCCATCAACTTTAATACTAACCTCACCTTGCACGGGAGCCCAAGGTCCACAAGTCCAATTCCAAACAATTGGGGTTGATACTTGGCTTGTAAACGCATCGCCATCGCGAGTTGTTCCATAATTTTCGAGGCTACTTAAACTAGAATTTGAACCAATACCTTCGCCTGTACACGTTAAAATATTACCAGGAATAGTGTATGTAAAACGACGGTTAATATTATATACAGCAGTTTTACTGCCATCAAAAGTTACATTTAAATTAGTACCTGTAACCGAAGTTGCTAAACTCGGCTGCGTTTTTACAATTAATAATTCCCACCAAGTGCCACCAGTTAGGTTAGTTAGATATTGAGTTCCATTTAACTCCACACTTTTTCCATCAGAAGCACGTGTTACTTTATAGGATAAATAATCTACTTGCAAAACACAACCTGCTTGTTTCCAACGTTTACCTGAAGTATAACTTTGAATAGTTAAACGAATAGAACCAGTTCTAGTACGGTTGCTAATGGTAGTTCCATCGTAATTAATTTTAATGGTTCCTAAATGTGCACCTATTGTATCAACTGTATAGCCGGTAGCAGTAATTCTTAATGCTGAATGCAAATTGTTAGTTTCTGAGGGAGCTCCCAGTCTTCCATGTAAAAAAGTATTATTACCAATTTCAGTATTAATATCATTTACAGCAGCATCGTTTTCGCTTTGAACTGTTCTGTTATCAGTTGAAGCCTGACCATCTTCATTTTTAAATGCTTGTTTCTTTTTACAGCTTGTAAATACTAAAGCAAATGCTATTAAAACAATGCTAAATGAATAAAGTAAATTTGTTTTTTTCATTTTGTAGTTTTTTAATTAAATAATTTAGAAAAGTAAAATAAAGATATAAAATATTTTAAAAAAACAAAAAAAACGT
>CAIYSA010000423.1 GCA_903928655.1 uncultured Bacteroidota bacterium | reverse complement strand
TGAATTTTTTTTCCTAATTCATTCATTTCATTATTGTTTTTAAGTAATCCTATTGAAATAAATAAATTAGCAATGGTTTGAATATTTTGAGTTACTGTTCTTGAAATATGAGGCATAAATAAATAGGTGATGTTGTTTATGGTTTCTAATATTTCCTTTGACTTTATATTTTGTATTGTTTTTAAGGCGTTTGCCGATTCGATGCCTAGCGTAATAATCATATCAGGTTGAATGATTTTAATTTCTTCATTCAATATAAATTTATGTAGCGCATAATACTCACTATTATTACCAGTAAAACTTTTATCCTTATTGCTTAGTAGTGTTTTGTTTTGTTCTTGATATTCATAATAAAGTTTATAAACATCAGTGATATAAACTAAATTGTTTTTTGTAAGTGGTTCTATAAAACGCCAATAATCATTTTTCTTAGTATTTCTATCATTTTTGTTATGAAGGCTAAATACAGTGCTTAAGCTAATTTCATCATGATGCTGCGCATTGCGTTTTGGATCCATTGCAACAATCATGATTTTTTTTTGGAATGAATTTATGTTTCCTAATAATATAGGAAAATCAATTCCGCAATTAGAAATGTTTACTTTTTGTTGTGCAATTTTAGAAAATAGATTTAATTCTTTAAACAAAACATTATTTAAAATTAACCTATCTTCTTTTTCAAACTCGAAATTATTGTAAATACACTCATAATAATTTTCTAATGTATGATGAAAACTAGTATTAAATAAATTCTCCGAAAGCACTACCGTAATCTTTGACTGAAGTTCTTTATGGTTAAGTTTATTCAATTTTATTTTTATTTAAACTTATCCTTTAATGCTTTTTATATATCCATTAATGCGCTCTATATCCTTCTTTTTAGATTCAATTTGGTTTACAATGCTGTTTACTCTTCCGATTTTTGTTTGGCGATGGCTTCGTTTATTATTAGCATCACTTGTGTTTTTTATCATAGAAGCAAATTGCTCTGATACACGTTTTTTATCGTCTTTATAACGCTGTAAATCTTTGCGGTAACTTTCAATTTGAATTTTATAACTCGCAATTTGGTTTCTTTGTGTTTGTGATAATGCCATAATTTTGTTTTTTAGTAGAATTATTTATTTCCATCATCAGTTATAATAAACTGTATTCTTCTATTTTTTTGCTTTAAAACGGTTTGCAGATTTGTGATGTGGCAGACTAAGTAGAATTATCTTTCATGCTACATAAATATTTATAATAGAGATGTTTATTTTTAAACTAAGCCTGCCATATCCGATAATATGCGCTTTTAGGCTTGTTATTTCCAAACACCTTTTTGGCATCCTGCTGCTGCCTTTTCTCGATTTAACTCGGCTAATGATTTTTTCTGGTCTGCGCCAGTTGTATAATATCTATTGCCCTCTTTTGTAGTATAGCAGATTTGAGCATAAAGCCCATATTCATCTTCGAATTGATTTTCAATTCTTTCTACAGTTCTACTACCAATACAGGATATTTCAGCTCTGCCTTTTTTCGTTCTAACTTCTGAAAGTGTTTTCGAACCGTCAACCCCATTAATTGTTTCTCCTTTTGCCACGAGCGCTTTTGCCTCAGGTGGAAAAATCCCAACACGAAGGTATGGAAATTTCGCATTAAATTCTTGTTGAAAAGTTGAAACTTTTTTTGCTCCGTTTGTTGATACTCCAGTGTCTGCCATTGTTTATTTTTTTATTATCCATAAGGCTTTTCGGATTACGCCCCGTTTTTTTAGTGGGTTCTGGTCTCCACTTTTTAGTCTATCATTTTATTTGGCCTAAATGCCTTGAACTGCTATTTCTTTTATACTTGCTATAAAATTATTTATTTCCATCATCAGTTATAATAAACTGTATTCTTCTATTTTTTTGCTTATTTTCATCAGTATCATTTTCAGCCACTGGTTCAGAACTTCCTTTTCCTTCTGCATTCATTCTGTCTTCTGATATTCCTTTACCTACTAAATAATTTAAAACAGCAACTGCTCTTTTTTTAGATAATTTCTCATTATACTTTGCCTTGCCCTCGTTACTTGTATGCCCAACTATTTTTACTTTTAATTGAGGTATATCATTTAAAAATGAAAAGGCTTCATTTAGTGATTCGTTTGATTCCGTTAAGATAGAATCACTATCATATTTAAAAAGTATATCGTTGAAATTAATAGAACGGTTTTCTGTGCTTATCCCTGCTGCAATTGCATTTTTAATTACGGTAATCGTATCAACTTCTGGTTGTATCTCCATGCTTTTTGCTACCACTGTTGCTATAGTTGGAGTTGTAATTGCAACTTGAGGAGCTGCAGCAACTTGAGGTGTTGATTTTTTGCTTAATAGAAAATAAGCCAATATGCCTAATAATAAGAGTGCTAAAATAAGTATCCACCATGGAAATTTTTTCTTTTCCTCTGGATTTGTTAATCGTTTAAATAAAATAGGATTAATAATTTCTAAATTATACTCGCCCTTATTAAACGCTTCTTTCTTCTCTACTTTGGTAACCACAACTCCATATTGTGAAACGTGGTTGATCAGATTTTCAATATCAGATTCTCCTGTAACAGCATCCTTACTTTCCCATTTATAAGAAACTAAAACTTCAATTCCATCTGATGTTTTGAACGTTTCCCCTTCACCTGTATAGTGAGATTTTGAAAGTATCAAGTTTCTATTTTCACATTCTTCACGAATGCTTCCCGATTGTATTACTCCATATAATCTATCTCCGTTCGGTTTAAACAGGGAGTCATATTTCTTGCCATTTTCATTCGCCTGCCCAAACTTATCAAATCCAGGGTTGATTTCATCGGGCAGCATTTTTTTTAATTCTTCAAAAGTTGCTTTAGGATATAGTTGCATCAATGCATCAACTACACCTAAAGCAGTTCTATTCATAGCTTTACCCGTAACTTCAATTACGCCAGTTTTTAATTCACTCTTTTCCTTTTCAGTTAAGCTATTTAACACTTTCATAATTTCATTTTTTCTAGGTGGGCTATCTAATACTATTATAATTTATCTTTTGATAGTTGATTAAAATAATCTTCTATTTCTTTTTTCAATGTTTCATTAAATTCAGCTGCAGTATTGGCAAACGTAGCTTTTCCATTATACTCAAATTTTAATGAATCTTTTAATAATCTCACAAAGCAAAATGTTTTGCTTCTTGATAGTGGTTCAGTGCATGATAGTGTTAAAAAATTAGGCGTATAATTTACTATAGCTTTGCTTCCATATTTTGGATTTGCATAATCATTAACTGTTTTTAATGTTTCAATTAAATTTGCTGGATACTTTTTTTCGTTAAGCATTTTCGCATAAGATTCCCAACTTGTAAATCTTGTTTTGCCACCAACAACAATAAAATCTTGTAAATCATCTTCTACATCAACTAATAATTCACCTTCCATTTCTTGCACTTGAAATAATAATCGTGCAACTGCCTTTTCAGCAGGTATATCAAGCGCTTCTGCTAACGTTAAAATATTAGAAATCTCATCTTCAGTAATTACTCCATCAGCAAGTGTAAGTGTTATAGCTGCTTCAAAGACTAATGGCTTTGCAGTTTCATCTAATGCGTCAGCATTTTTGTGTAATAAATCTGTTAATTGGTCATCATTTAAAACAGCAGCAGTAGACATTACTTGCTTAATAGAAATAGCTAAACCAGGAATTTCAATATCTGATTCTATATCGTCAAGTATTGATAACTCTTGTTCGTCTGGCTCTCCGTCGGCTAACATGGCAATTGCCAAAATATTAGCAATAGAATTTATTTGTTCTTTCATTTTTAAAGTTTTAAGTTATAATTTACCAAAAAAGAAAACGTTTTTTCTTCTTATTATTTTTTCTTGCAGCTCTTGCTTTTGTAAGTCTAGCAGCAATTTCTTTTCCTTTCTTTGTTCTC
>CAIYSA010000422.1 GCA_903928655.1 uncultured Bacteroidota bacterium | reverse complement strand
TTCACCTTTTACTAATTCTATTGGTAAATTAGCGTATTTTAAATGTGTAAATGGATGCCAAACATAGTGTTGGTCGTTATTTAGGATATCTGACAAAATATTAAAGAATTGCTAAAGCTTTTAAAACATTTTCTTCAACACGCTTTGATAAATTATCAGTAGAGTGTTTTACAAATTTATCACCAGTCACTTTTTCATAAAGTTCGATATAGCGTTCTGAAATTTCATGAATCCATTCTTCACTCATTTCTGGTATTTGTTGCCCATCTTTGCCTTGAAATCCATTTTCAATTAACCAACGGCGAACAAATTCTTTACTTAATTGTTTTTGTTCTTCGTTTTTATCTTGTCTTTCTTGATAACCTTCTAAATAAAAATAGCGAGATGAATCAGGTGTATGAATTTCATCCATCAGATAAATTTTTCCATCAAACAACCCAAACTCATATTTTGTATCAACTAATATGAGTCCCATACTTTTAGCAATTTCTTGTCCACGAGCATATAATTTCCGAGTATAATCTTCTAACTGAATATAATTTTCTTCGCTAACAATACCTTGTTTTAATATCTCTTCACGACTAATATCTTCATCATGTCCAACAGAAGCTTTTGTAGTTGGAGTAATAATAGGTTCAGGTAATTTGTCATTTTCTTTTAATCCTTCTGGTAAAGTTACTCCACATAAAGTTCGAATACCACTATTATATGTTCTTGCAGCATGCCCCGCTAAATAGCCTCTAATAACCATTTCAACTTTAAAAGGTTCACACATTTTACCAATAGTCACAACAGGATCTGGTGAATTTAATACCCAATTTGGAACAATATCTTTAGTTGCATTTAAGAATTTGGCAGCTATTTGATTTAAAACTTGCCCTTTGTATGGAATTCCTTTTGGTAAAACGACATCAAAAGCACTGATACGATCACTTGCAACCATAACTAATACATCATCATTTATAGTATAAACATCTCGTACTTTACCTTTATAAAATTTGGTTTGATTTGGGAAATAAAAAGTGGTGGTTGTTAATGATTGTATGCTCATAATTTTTTTTATAAAGGTAATAAAAATGACTTTAAATTTTACTGAATTGTAGATTGATTTGTTATTTCCTCATTATCAGTTGTTAATTCAGCATTATCTTGTTTTTCTTTAAACTCTAAGTAGCTTTGTTTTGTATAATAATATAGCCACATATAGGCCATAAAACCTCCAAAAGTATAATTTCCTTGCCTAAATAATTGAAGTAAAATAATAACCAAAGTTGCATTTGAAATTAGCCAATGGTAAGTGTTTTGGGAATCGTCATCTTCACGTTTTATATAATTGTCTCTAATAAATAAAATAATAAAAATTAGTCCAAATAGTCCAGTTTCTGAGATAATTCTTAATAGCATTGAGTTTGCATCAGTATTATTATTTTTATACTTATCTCCAATAAATGCATTTAAGTTATATTTTTCAAATGCATATTGATGAGAGCCTAAACCTGAGCCAAATAAAGGGTTTTTTATAAAGTTCTTTTTAGTTATAATGAAGTTATTATATTGTACAAAACTGGACCCATGAACTTTACCAAGTACATTTACCTTAGCTTTATATTGGGATAAAAAACCACCTTTTGTTTGGTCTGCGCCTTCATTTTCTAGAATTCCATCAATATATAGAGCTGTAACTCCATCAAGTCTTTCTTTAAATTCAGGAACATTTTTATAAATAAATATGAAAAAAATTAATGATAATGGAACAACGAATACAACATATCTAACTATACCATAATTAAGCAACAGTAAAATAATTACAATTAATATACTTAAATATGCCAATGACGAAAAAGTTAGGATGTAAGTAAAAACAATTAAAATTGATTTTTTTTTAGAAATAAACCAAGTATTATTAAAAACTAAATTGTAAACACTTATAAAAAAAGCTGGTCCCACAGTGGATGCAAAATATGAAGGCTCGCAAAATATACTATTTATTCTTATTCCCATTCCTCCTTGTGTAACACCCCATTTATTTAAACCAAGATAACCAAAATTATATAAATATTTAACTCCTAAAAAATAAAATCCCAATTGAAACAAGCCTATAATACAAACCACAATACACCACGACATATAAATGGAAAAGAATTTTTTTACATCACGCTCATAGTAATCAAAAACATAATAAAAGAAAACAATTCCAATAAAAATATTAAGATATATTTTTAAAAAACTTTCAATTGTATTGTTTTCAGCAAAAATGTTAATGAGTCCGAAAATTAAAAGTGGAATAAATAGGTATAAAATTTTTGTTGGAAATCTAAACTTAAAACTAAAAACAATTAATAGGATAATTAATGGAATATAATTTAAGTAGAACTCAAAAGGTTCTTTACTTAAAATAATAGAACTTACAAAGAGTATAGAAAAAATACCAAAATCAATAATTTTATTTAACATACCTCAAACTATTAATATAATTAAAACCCAAAAAATATACGTTAAATATTGATACAAGATACTGTAAATTAATTTAAAAAAGATTAAAATTGCTAATAATTATTAATTTATATTTTGAAGTTTTTTAAAAAAATCAGTTAACTTTTTAAATTCATTAATTACTTCTACTTTAGTAAAAAAACCAATGTAACATGTTTAGAAAATCCGAAACGAATGCGATAAAATCTAAAAGATTTCATGAATTAGATGCCTTAAGGGGAATTGCGGCGCTAATGGTTGTATTTTTTCATTTCACAATTGGAAGAGCTGAAGCTAAATTAGGTTTTAAACTAGGAACAACTGGGGTGGATTTGTTTTTTATTATCAGCGGTTTTGTAATTTTTATGAGTTTATCAAAAGTAAAAAGCAGTTTAGATTTTGTAATTAATAGAGTAAGTCGATTATATCCGACATATTGGGTAAGCGTAACTTTTACATTTATTTTAATCCTTATCACTTCTATTTACAATAATGAAGGACTATTTAAAACGAATATTTTTAATTATATTGGAAATATGACAATGTTTCAGTTCTATTTAAGAATACCAAATCTTGATGGGCCATATTGGACAATGATAATAGAAATGATTTTTTATATTGGGATATTATTACTTTTTCAATTTAAACTACTTAAGTATTTAAATATTATAGGAATCACATTATCCTTATTAGTTGTTATATTAGTTTTATTTTTTTACAACAATTCTATCATTAAAAATATTATTACGATTATTCCATTATTAAAATATATTCCATTGTTCTTTGCAGGCACTGTTTTTTATAAAATATATTCATCAAAATATAAACTTTTTGAAAATTATTTAATGTTATTGTTATGTTTAGTATGCCAGATTTTATTATTTAATTGTTTAGGTAAGTCTCATGATTTTATTAATCATAAGGAGTATGCAATAATGATGATTCTTTACTTTGGATTATTTACTCTTTTTGTAAATCATAAATTAACTTTCATTGTGAGTAATGTTAGTCTTTTTTTAGGAAAAATTTCATTCGCATTATATCTCATTCATCAGTATATTTCTATCCATATAATTCTGCCATATTTTACCAAAGTATTGTTGGTTAATTTTTGGATTGCATCAATATTTATAACATTACCAATTGTGATAATAATAGCAGCGTTAATAACTTATTATATTGAAGTGCCTTTTAGTAAAAAAATGAAAAAATTTTTAAAATCAAAACTTGTATAATCATAAAAATCAATATTATTTTATTTTTGAAAAAGTGTATATAAAGTTTTGAACTTTTTCAAATTTACTGAAATATCGTTATAGATTGCAGGATTTTCTTCTGGGTTTATCTTTTCTCCTACTATATAAAAATAATTTAGTTTTCCGTAAACGGATAAAGTATAAAATGTCCAATCTTGATATTTGTAAGGAAATAATTCCAATAATTTAGTATTCGGTTTACAAAACATAATATTGGTTAATGCTGCTCCATGTGCTGCTATTATGTTTTCTGCATTGTAAAATAAAATAGCTTGTTCTTTAAATGTAAGATTATCTAGCGAACAAAAATAATACCCTTCATTTTTTAAAAATGTATTTAAATATTCAAATTTTAGTAGTTTTCTATAAGTTACATTTCCTCTCTCAATAAATATTTTTTTTGGAGATTTTATGTTTAATAAAATATTTTTATCTTTAAAAATAGATTGATTAAAATTTATTGTTGGTAAATCATTAAATTTTGCGAAGCCAAGTTGAATTGGATTTTCTTTAATTGCCATATAAACACAATCACTATTGCACGGATAGTTAATGATTTGTTCTTTTTTTATTCCAACTAGAACTAAAGAGTCTAATTGAAAATTTTTAAGTTCTATATCGCCAACATAATAATAATCTATCATTTCTTTTTTTATACACTCCCAATAAAAAAATAACAAAGGCAAAGTAAATTGGAACCAATGAGCGTAATTATTGACATTAGAGTTAGAAAGATAGGCTATTGAGCCATTGATATACTTTGCCTTTTTTAAATAGTTAGTAGATATCGGTAACTCATATAATGTGATATCTTTTTGATAA
>CAIYSA010000421.1 GCA_903928655.1 uncultured Bacteroidota bacterium | reverse complement strand
GTATTGACTTAGATGACTATAATACCACCTTACTATTTTTAGCCAAGAAGAAGTGGAATAGTCTGAAAGGCGAAAGGGGTTTAAGTCGAATGGCTAAAACTCAGGCATTTTTATACCAACGCGGCTTTGAGTCAGCCCTAATCCAGCCCATTTTACAACAATTGAATAAGGGGAAATAAATAATAATCAGAATTATAGTTTTGTATAAAAAATATATACAATATACTTGGGGTCAGGATCCTCAAAATTTGTGAGCATGCTTAGCCCTTTTACAAAACCAGAGGAATACTCTTTCAATAATTCAGTTGATATAGGAGTTTTTTGTAAACTATCATTATTTGCAGTAACGATTACAGTCTCTGCAATTATATATGAACCATTTTGAAATGAACTATAATATGCTTTTGCTTTTACATTCGCAATAGTATTTAATATTTGCTGTGGATTATTTTTTTTCTCTAGTTTAACAGCAATAACTAAAAATTTATCTGCATCGTTCTCCAAAATTTTTACACCATCAAACTTTTCAATACTATATACTCTTTTTACGTAATTAGATATAGAAGCTTGGGTAGAATTGTAATCTTGCGAAGATAATTTATTTGAAAACAATAAAAATACTAATATTAAAAATCTATAAATCATAATTACCAAATTAATGCATCATAAATTCTTGTGGTATAATATCCTGAATTATAACTGGCTGAATAGCTATTAGCAGTATAGTTATTAGTAATATAGGTGCCGCTAGCATACGCTATTGCAACTTGTCTCGCAGCTTCAATTTGACTTTTTTCGATTTCCATTTTATATTTTTCTTTCTGGAGATTGTCTTTTTTTTCCTGTTGCTTATCCAACCAATCTCTAGTTATATTATTATCTATTTTTTTATTTATTTCTAAAATAAAATTGTCTATCTCCTTAAAAACAGAAGATGCAGGATTTACCTTTGTTAAGTGTTCAGATATTGCAGAAATTGAATTCTCGGTTTGGGATCCAGCCCATATTAATTTTGCTCTTTTAAATTCTAATGCACTTTCAGTATTTATTTTTTGAGTATAAATATTCTTAATTAGAGACAGTGCATCTTCATAGCATACTCCTATTCCTTCTGGTATGTTATATAAATTAAATATTGCTTCGTCATATTTTTGTTCTGTTAATTTTGCTTTTGCCTTTGCAATAATTAAAGGACACTGTGCCAAAATATAATTATTTATCTTTTCTACACCGGTTGATACAAATATTTTTAATTTATCATCTTTAGGATTAATAGATCTCAATGCTTCAAAAATTGCAGCCTCCTCGGAGGTTCCATACCCTTTAATTGGAATTATATAACTAGAAAATATAGTCTTATCAAAGGCATCTCCTACATAAAAATATACATCTGCATAAACTGTATAAGCGGTAACACTTCCGGGAATTATATTTTTTTTGTTAATTACAACTTTTGAATAAAGAAGAAATCTTGGATTTGCAAGATTTTCTCCGCCGATACCCAAATTGGTAGTTATTGTATTTATTTTATTCGAAAGAAGTGAAATTGCATCTTCAGAAAGTCGCGAATTTTTGTTGTTGATATAGGTGTTTAATGGAAATAGCCTTGTCTCTTTGTTCTGAGAAAAAGCTAATGAAGTTGTAAAAATAATTACTACAAATAAAAAATAATGCTTCATAAAAATTTATTTATCTCCCAAAATTAAAGTTGCATCTCCTATTCCTGTTGAAATGAGTTTTGATGGTATAGCATAGGGTAATTCTTTTAAATAATTTTGGAGATTTCTAAGAAATGACCTTGAATCTACACCTCTATTTTTATTATCCAATACAGGAATCTTAACTTCTTCGAGAATCATTAAATTTTCAGTATAAGATGCAATATTGAATTTAGACTTAACAGTATTAGCTTGAAGCCATTCTTCTATAATTTCATTAAGTGTTTTGTTTTGAAAATCTGTATCTAAATTTTTGCCCCAATCTTTAAATACTTTTATCTGTAATTTAACTTCTCTACCATTTTCTAAGAGATTATTGAAATAGTCCTGAATTTGATTTGAAAATAACTCAATATTATTTTCAATTGATGATGCTAATAGCTCCGGGGTACTCTGATTTGTGCTAAATTCTTTTATTCCGGTTGCTGCCGCTATTCGTTTATTTGTATAAGAGTCTATAGCTTCAAGAGTAAATTTAGCCTCTTTGTTGCCATTTATTTTTTTATTTATTTGCCACCATACTTGTATCACCACATCAGATTTACTTATAGTAAGTATTCTATCCAACATGCTTAAATTAAGCTCGTTATTACCATTCCCATTTGATATAGCTTGGTCTATAGCTCCTTGCCTCTCCAAATTCTTCATCTCATTTTCGGCATCCTTTAGGGGGTATCCTTTTTCAATCATTAAGGATCCTATTTTGCTAATTACTTGTCCAATTTCTTGGTCTTCTTGAAACGCTTTTTTATAGTCTGGGGATTTAATTGTGTTGCCTTGATACTTGGTTTCCGTATAAAAGTATCTCTGTATACACCAATTATCACTTGGGAAAATCATTAATGTTGGCTTTTTGGCCTGCGCATTTAAATGATTCGTGAAAATCATGAATAAAAAAAATAAACATAGTTTATAAATTCTAGAAGCCATTATCTAATAGTTTAATTATTTTTTGATTTTGCATTTCCTTAATTAAATTATCTCTAAGGATTATTATATTGGTTGCCACTTTCTTCTTCTTTTTTGTAATATCTGCATAAACAGTTAATTCATCTTGCGTATATTCTACAAAATTTAAATATCTACCATTGGGTTTGAAGAAATTATCAAAATAAGATTTATTACTAATCTCAATATCTAGGTTTTTAATGATGGGATAAACCTTTATGTCAGATGTAAACCCCCTAAATAAAGTAGTTTTAATTGCATCTACTTTGGCCATTTCTAAACACTGCTTTTCGTTTTTACAATAAGTAAATATTGTACAAAATATTTTTCCATTTTCCGATCTAACAAAATTAACTTCATATTCATTGCTAAATCGCTTCTGAGCACTACTATTTATAACAAGAAAAAAACTTACTAAAACTACTATTAAATTTTTCATATTATTAAATAAAAAATCGGGAAATAAAAATTTATTTCCCGATTTATAACAATTAGGTTATTACATTATTGGTTTAATAAAAAGCTTTCCGCCATTTATCGTGTAGCCATATAATTTACCATGCAATTTTAATACATTTTGTGAACTTTCAAATTCATTTTTAGAAATTACTAATTCTAATTTATTGTCTTTGTTAAATATAATATACATATCTTGAATTAATGTACCATATTCCTTTTCACCACTAGCACCTACTGTATTTTCATTCTGGTCATTCAAAATAGTATGAATTTTTCTATACTTATATAATACAATAGAATATCCATCTGCTTGAGTTGCGATAACATCAAAAGGCTTTTTACCTAATTTTGTATACACCTCTTGCTTAGTCATACCAGCTGTTAAATCAGCCAAATCGTCTACATTTACAAAACTTACTAATTTTACTGGATTAGGTTTTGCGTTTTCTACAATCGGCATTACAATTTCACGATTAGATTCTACCGATAAATTTACATCTTTAGGAGCAACAGCAACTTGTGCTTGTGGTTGTTCTACTGGTGTTAAAGATTTCACCACTTTTTTTGGTCCCCCACATGACATCAAAAATATTGTCATTGATGATGCAAGGATAAACATGTTTTTTTTCATAAAAGAAATTTTGGTTAAAAAATAGTCAATTGGGGAAATATACTATAATAAATATATACATTTAAATTCAAAT